>NZ_JAGPYU010000013.1:0-66933 GCF_024453945.1 Corynebacterium sp. CCUG 61414 | reverse complement strand
CGAGCACTGTCCCGCCGTAGGCCCAGGCAGGACCTGGAATCCATATCCAAAAAAGCACACATTTTGTCGCTTAACCCCGAACAGTTCCATTAGGGTTTTCGTCGCCCCACCGCTTTGTGACAAAACGGCCAGTTGTAGCTGAACGCGTAACAGTGCGGTTGTTGCTAGTTCCCTTTCCAACCTGTTCGGTGATGGTCTTGTTAGGCCACCGACCCTTTGCAGCGTTAGATACGAACTTGCCGGTCTTTGCAGACCGATTAACGGTACGTCGAGACATTCTCGATTTCCTCCTTTAGAGTTTGATCCTGCTAGTAATGCCACAACCCTCTCGGGTGGGGTAGCCTTGAAGTTCGTCACGCGACCTTTCATTGAGGATCTCTCTCCGCTTGGTGAAGTGAAGACACTCATACGCCGTCGCGTGGCTCACTCCAATTAACACTACTCTCTTTCCGCTTGAGCGGTTTTGTCGGAGTGTTCTGATACATTGGAACTAACCAACAAACGTTGGCTCCCAAAGCGCTAGCCCAAGTATAAAAACCCTCCCGGACATTAAGGACGTGGGTTAGCACAACTTTTCGAAAGGATCACTTATGTTGAATCTAGAAGAGCTTCTTGCAGCATGTAAGCCTGGCGGACCATCAGCTTGGTCATCCGTAACAGAACTCTCTGCAGCAGCCGGATCACACGCATCCATCACTCCGGCGAAATATGTGCAGGGCAACTCGCAGTGTTTCGCCTTTGAAACCAGGTACATCGACAAAAAACCGAATGAGGTTGTGATTATTGACGGCATCGCGTCGTCAACTAACCGTGGCGAAAAGGCCATCAGCAACTCCATCCTTGACGGAGACCCACTGATTTCCCGTATTCCGCGCATTGCCCTGTCTTATGGCGATGAGACCCTCACCGATATTGACCTGCCGCACCGTTTTGCTGACGGCCACATCCGCGCCGGAAGCTACGAAGGGAAACCCGTCACGCAGGCCGACTGGTTCCGAGAGATTCGAAACTCGAAACCACGTAACTACCGTGCACTCCTCAACACTGCACCGATAGCTATCCTGTGCGGTGGTTGGGACTCTGTCCGACCAGAAGACCAAGTTCGAATCCGTCGATCGATTACCGGAGAGACCATTGGTGTGCTGGCAGATCAGAGTCGGCCAGGATCCGAACAGCAGGGAGCGCGCAGTGGCGCACGTGTTGACCCAGTAGGTGCATCGGTACAACTGGATGCAGCAGCCTTCAAGAAGATCATTGACAACCAGGCAGACGAGCTCTCGGAGAAAAAAGTCAAAGATACTCAGGACAAATTGAAGAAGGCCAAGAAGGGTGAGACCTTCTCGGGCTCCGCAGTCGGCGTCGGTGCACTGCCACCCACCCTCGATCCGTTGGGAGGAGTGTCCTGCTCCCGCGTGATTCGCTCCTGGGTACTCAGCTTCACGGCGCTGCGCCAGATCAGCTTCGGTGGCACCCCTGAAGAAAACGTTGCTGGTCGCGCACTCATCGCGGCCCTCGGCTTCGCGCTGATCGCCCGTGCAGAGCAAGAACTGTACTACCGCTCCAACTGTGATCTCGTTGAAGTCGCAGCGCCTGTCGTCAAGCTTGACCTGCGTTACGGCGAGAAAAAAGAGCTACCACCGCTCTCCATTGAGGCTGCTGACGCGCTACTCAAGGAGGCACTCGACCACGCTGAGGCCCTTGGAGTCGCTGACTGGCATGGTCAGATCCGCGAAGTGGTAGGCAACCCTGACATCTACGCCGGCGCAGCCGAACCAAGCGAAAAGGATGAATAATCATGGCCCAATTGACGTTGAAAGCGTCGCTTCCTTTGGGCACCTACTACGGGCATCGGAGTGACGGGTCCGTCGAAAACTCGCCGTCACCCCTACGTCTACATGCTGCGCTTCTCGCTTCTGCTGGTCAGGGGCCTACGTCCGAGGATGGTCAACCGTCTGATGCGTCGCTCAAAGCACTGCGATGGCTTGAAAAACACCCACCGAACGGGCTGTATCAGCCCGAGACACTGCTGCTCAATGGTGGTCACCACCGAATTGGGTACAGGGATGTAGGAACGTTCGACGCTACGAAGAATTCAATTCGCAAAAAGGTGGAAGCACGCCCGATTTCTGACGGCGTAGCAGTCCGTGACTACTACGGCTTCATGTGGCACGACGTGCCAGAGGATGTTGCTGAAACGCTCACAGCCCTTGCTGAGGATGTGCCGTACCTCGGCGAGAGCCACAGCGTAGTCACGATTAGCGCCGAGCGCTTTGAACCGAACCTGCTGCTTTCCCCGACGGCGAACTGCTTCACGCGCGAGGCTCACTCGCGCGCTGTTCCAGCCGAAGGCCGAACTGACGCGCTGATCGCTGCGTATAACGCGCGGTTTAAAGCCAAACCACCATCACTGAGCCGTGACAAGTTCTCAAAAGGTCAGAAACCAACGAGTGAAAAGCCGTCAGAGGCTTCAATCGGTGAAACTTGGTACGAGCCCATCGAAGGCGAACCAGAAACAGCACCGTGGGCGACGGCGTATTTGTTCAATCTCGATCGAGAAGTCGACAAACGTGACCGTGTCGCGTTGTGTCTCAGCATGCATAAGGCACTGATTTCGCGGATTGGTTTTGGCGCTGCACCCCTGATTACCGGGAAATACAACAAAGGTGTGTTGCCTCCGGCAAACCGACTTTCCATCCAGTACATCCCGACAAAGCTTGCCCAACTGCTTGGAGAAAACGGCCCTCTACTGGCGCTTTTTGTACCCAACGGTGCTTCGCCGGAAGAGCTGCAGCAAGTACAGGAAGCTGTACATATCAAGCACCTATGGTCAAGTAGCTTAGGGAAAATCGGTGTTTCCTTTGCAAACACCACCAGATCTGGAACCCGGTTCTGGCCGGCACCGGCAGCTGGCAAGCACCGTCTCTGGGCGACCGAGATGCCCATCGTGCCTGAGATGCGACGAATCCGCGATAAGGACTCAGAATGGAGTCTCGCGGATTCAGCACTGGTCTCGGCGGGATTCGTATGGCGTGACAGGTTCAACATAGAAGGGAAGGGGCCGAAGCGGTACATCTCTCTTCGTGACCAGGTGGCGCAACACAAGGTCATTGTGGCCAAGACTCAACTCGTCACACGCTCCGTGCGCAGGTTCGCGCACCATTCGCCGAAGGGCGTGCCCGTACAGCCGTACGATGCTGTTCTCGACTTGGGGCGGTTGCACCCTCCGCAAGCAGCGATCATGCTCGGCCAGTCACGTCACCTTGGTGGGGGACTGCTGTATCCCTTCGACATCGAGCTTCCCGTTCCAGAACAGACAGAGGAGTCATGATGGAACCAGTACAGTTACATGATTTCGACGAGTTCTTTGCAGCGCTGAACGGTGGACACAAACCCTTCAGTTGGCAATGCGCACTCGTCAGCCACGTCGTGCAACACGGAGTGTGGCCAGACCAAATCGTTGCTCCAACAGGCGCCGGTAAGTCTTCGGTCGTCGATGTTCACGTTTTCCTCAACGCGCTGAGTGCGTGTGGGAATGCGCCCAGGATTCCACGTCGACTACATACCGTTGTCAACCGGCGCGGCCTTGTGGACAACCAGTACCAGCGGGCACTCTCTATCCAATCAATGCTCAAAGAGGCGCTGCAGGACCCTGCAGCAGCATCGGATGTTGTTCTTCGAGTGGCATCTGCGCTCCAGACATTCAGCGGCAACCGTCAAGGACATCCGCTTGTTGCGTCAGTGCTTCGTGGCGGTCTGACTTCACGTTCACTTCCTGTGAGCGACTTCTCGAGCTGCGCCGTCATTGCCTCAACGCCGGATATGTGGGGTTCACGCGCGCTCTTCCAGGGTTACGGTTCAACACTGTATGCGCGTCCGCGTGAAACCGCGCTCATGACGATGGACTCCGTTGTGGTACTCGATGAAGCACACCTCAATAGGCAACTGCTGGTAACGGCGCGACGTATTCGAGATATCCAACAAGCAGGAGCTAAAACGGGGATTCCGGAACTCCAAGTAGTCGAAACAACGGCGACGCCGTCTACACACAATACCGAGTACTCCTCCATCGGAGTAGATCCCAATGACCTTGAGTTTCCTCGCGACAACGCTCTCCATCTGCGTCTTCACGCCACGAAGCGCATCACCCATGAGCAGCTTCCGAAGTGGAACGGCAAGATGGGGAATCGCGCCGTCGTCGACGGCGCGATAGAGCGCATAGAGCAGTGGCTCAACGACGAGGCCCGAACGGGCACCATCGGTTGCATCGTGAACCATGTGGACACAGCGATCAAGATCTCCGCCGCGCTGAAGAAATCAAAGATTCGTGCAGTACTTCTGGTCGGTCGTTTGCGGCCGCACGACCTGGAAGACATCGAGGAAACCTATCCGGGGATCTTCACTCCGAAGGGCCATCCTGACGTCGATGTTGTCGTAGCAACGCAGACGCTCGAGGTAGGAGTTGATGTTGATTTCCAATACATGGTGACAGAACTTGCCCCAGCAACCGCAGTTCAGCAACGTATTGGCCGACTCAACCGGCTCGGAAAGTACGATGACGCTGAGCTGGTCATTCTGCAACCAACAGCGGATGCGGCCCCAAAGCGGGACTGTCCCCCATATACAGCAGAAGATTTACGTAATGGGCTTACATGGATCAACCAGTTCGAGGACGGAGAAGACATCAACCCGGCTAGGGTGGGCGAATACGCGGCACCAGCAACAGATCCGCGACGCCTGCTGTACCAGCGCCTCGAGTTCCGCGATGTCGAGCTCCTGGCAAAGTCCTCGGAGCGTCACGCTCACCCAATGGAACTCGAGTTTTGGCTTCGTGACGACCTTTCCGACGAAACTCCGCAGGCCGGGGTAGTAGTCCGTCACACAGTAGCTAAGACTGCAGAAGCAACCATCGAGCTTCTACGAACGATCCCTCCAACTGCGAATGAGGTCTTTCCAGGAAGTATCACCACGGTCAGGGAAGTCGCTGCAAAGGTTGCCCAAACGTTGGGTCGCGATCCTGCAATTCCGCAGCTTGTCTATCGTGCTGGCGAGGTTGAAGTATTGGAGGATGTCAAGGATCTCAAGCCTGGCGACGTCCTCATTGTCACTGCTGATATCCCAATCACTACTGAGCAAGTCTTGTCGATCCCGGCAGGAGACAAAGACGCACCCGAAGAAGCCGCCATCGATGGGGTTACGGTGTATTTACCAAAGGATCAGGGAGAACTCGACCTCGAGCTTTTCCGTGCCGCGCATGAGCTGACGCCGGCTGAGTTCACAGAGCTGTGGTATTCCCGGTTCCCTGACGACGAAGCACAGGCACCGAGTATCGAAATCTCTGCCTCTATCGTCGAGGATCCACGCGGCGACATGGCTGCCTGGATCATCCGGCGCGAGTCGAAGATACTGCGAGCAGACTCCGAAACAATTCAGGAGTGGACGCCTAGCGTGCAACCAGGCGGCGAAATGCCTCCGACGCTTGCGGATCATCAACGCGACGTCGCTCAACGCGCGCGTGAGATCTGCGACGGCCTCGGGGTGGAGGGCTCCTTTGCTCAACACATTGTCACCGCTGCTGAACTGCACGATGAAGGAAAACAAGACTCTCGATTCCAACGCATGCTGAAGAACCCTGATGTCACACAGCCCTGGGCAAAGAGCCTCACTCGGAGCCGTCAGGAAATCCTTCGTTCGAAGGCAGGCTCAGGGCTGCCTGTCGGTTGGCGTCACGAACAACTTTCAGCAGTTGTTGCTGAGGAGAAGCGGCTGTCCGGCGATGAGCGCATCAACAAGCTTGTCGTCCACATTGTTGGGGCAAGCCACGGCAGAGGACGCGACCTCTTCCCGCAAACCGGCGAAGAGCTCGCTCCAGGGTCTGAAACTGCTCACCGCCTGTTTACAGAAGGGCAGTGGGAGAGCAACGTCAGAACCCTCACGCGGAAGTTCGGCGCTTACACCCTCGCGCTGTGCGAGTCCCTTGAGCGGGCTGCAGATGCTCAGATTTCAGGAGAAGGACGATGAAACACTCAATCACAGTCGCAGGCGATGTTTACTCGGGACTGACGCACTTCGCTCTAGCAGGTCTTAGCCTCATTGCAAGATCGCTCACTGATGGAGCGGTGACTACCCATTGGAACAACGATCCGACTCCGAAAGGCATCCTCGAAATGGAGGACGTAACTCCGTTAGAGCTTGCCGAAGCAACAGTGCAGATCAACCGGAACTGGCATGACGGTTGGGCCACAACCCAAGTCCAGTACGGCGAAGGGACATTCTCTCCTTTCAGTCCGCGCTTTAAAGCGATCAATCCCACCAAGTTCCCCGAGGACTGGAGTCGCCACCAGGAGGCTCGGTCGAAGGATCTCGACCAGCTGCAAGAACAGTCAGACATGTTGGGACTACAGTTCATTCAGGCTCTCGGTGAGGCTGCCTACTGGAGGTTCAACGGCAAGGACCCTCGTCCTGATAACGGGGCGTCCCGCTGGGAAATGAAGACCCGTAATGCTGGCGAGGAATTCGTTTCCCAGAAACTGTCGAAGTTCGTCGAAGAGCTCGCATCATGGGATCCGGAACGCGTTTTGGAAGGTTGGCAAGGTGACAAGACCGAAGATCCCTTTGGCGGCGACGCGTCCCGAACGCCATCGGGATTCACCCCTCCCGGAGAAACCGATCTGGCGCTCGCCTTTGCCGCGCTCATAGGCATCGGACAGTACCCAGTTGTTCCCCGGGTTACGCACGTGACGTTCACACCAGGGGCCTACCCGGATACCGCCCACCATCCGCAGTTGGCTGTATTACCAGTACCAACTACGCCGATAAGCCCAGAGCGGTTCGAAAGCATCGTGTTGTCTTCTTCATGGAGCGACATAGTCAACGCCTTCGGTGCCCAAGCTGAAGGGAAGACAGAGGAAGGTAGCCTCCCGGAGAAAGCGATCGCGTCCTTACGCGCGTACGGTGTTCCAGCAGCTGCAACATTCCGCATCTATGTAAGTCCGGCAAAGGTGCCCGAACGCTACTTCGAGCGAGGAAGGGTCCAATTGCTGTGATTGCAGAAGAGGACTTCCTGCCGATCAGCCTGGTGCTGCACACCGCATACTGTGAGCGTCGCACCTGGCTCGAGGCAAACGGGGAAACTACGTTTACCCAGCAGATGCAGGCAGGCGACGTGGCTCACCAGGCTGTAGACAACACAGCGAACTCACGGTCGCAGCGCCTCACGTCGTATCCGCTTCGGAGCGAAGCAATGGGACTCGTTGGGAAGGCAGATGCTGTCGAGTTTCTTGACGAGCACGAGGTGGCTTTGGTGGAGCACAAAGCCACACCAGTGCGCAGGCGAGCGGTTGTGACGCCAGCGAACCGACTGCAGCTTACGTTACAGAGGGAGTGCCTGCGCGAGGCGGGCTTCTCCGTCGTTGATCAGGCGATTTACTTCACCGATCATCGGCGACGCGTGAGCGTAGAGCTCACCGACGACGACATGGACAACGCAGCTCGCATGGTTGCAAGGACACGGGACATCGTTGACTCTTCGCATGCTCCGGTGCCACTTGTGAACGACGAACGCTGCGCGCGTTGCTCGCACTTTTCCGTTTGTCTGCCAGATGAATACAACGGAGGAAACCCCCGACGCAGAATCCACGCCGCAGACCCCGATGGGCAGGTACTTCACCTCACCACGCAGGGTTCTCGTGCGAGCATTCGGCGGGGCAGAGTGGTCGTCGAAAAGGAAGGAGAAAAGCTTGCCGACGCCCCGCTAGCGCGCGTTCAAGGCGTAGTTGTCCACGGCAACATCGACTTATCCAGCGCGTTGCACCGAAACTTGCTCTGGAACGACGTTCCGGTTGTTTGGTGCTCATCTACCGGGCGAGTCTACGGAATGTCGCAGCCCGCCGACGGCCCTAATGGGGCAGCGCGCGTCGAGCAACACGTGCGGAGCCACAACGGGGATCTCACCATCGCGCGCGGGATGATCACAGCAAAGATCGCCAACCAAGCAACGCTGCTTCGACGCAACGGCGATGCACCCGATGCAGTGCAGTTTCTCCTGAACGAGGCAGAGCGCGCATCAACTGCGGGTGACATTCCCGAGCTCTTCGGTATTGAAGGCGACGCAGCTGCTGCGTACTTCAAGAGCTTTCCAACAATGCTCAGTAGCAAGCGCATGGAGGCACTCGAGTGGGAGTGGCCCGGAAGGCATGGCAGAGGAGCTGCCGACCCCATCAATATCTTGCTGAACTACGCCTACGGGCTGCTCCGTACGGAAGTGATCCGAGCGATCCTCACCTGCGGGTTAGACCCACACGCGGGGTTTTTGCACAGCAGTGGGCGAAACAAACCGGCGCTCGCCCTAGATCTGATGGAGGAGTTCCGTGCTCCTATCGCGGACTCGGTGGTGATCTCAATGATCAACCGCCGAGAGATTAAAGCAACGGATTTCACTTACATTCAGGACGTTGCTCGGTTACGCGACAGCGCGAGGAAGAAGGTGATCGCCGCGTTCGAACGCCGAGTGCAGACCAGTATTCAGCACCCACTGTTCGGTTATGACGTGACGTGGCGCCGAGTCATTGAGATCCAAGCCCGGATGATTCTCGGGGTGCTCACTGGTGTGCAGCCTTCCTACGTTGGAGTGACAGTCCGATGAGCAGAGACGACGCACGCAGAACGCTTATCTGCTACGACATCATCCACGATCGTCGCCGCGACCGCGTTGCGACCACCCTGCAGGAATACGGCGACCGAGTGCAGTACAGTGTATTCATCGTGGACATCTCACCCGCCCGATTGTTGCAGCTCAAGTCCGAACTGGAACAGCTCATTGATTCGGACGAGGACTCCATCCTCTTCTGCGATCTCGGAAGAGTTGCCGAACTCAATGAGCAACGCTTCGGGTACCTTGGGAAGTCGCGGGAGGTGACCGACAACGATGTCCTAATTTTGTAGGTCATGCTTGTCCTGCGAGCGCTCCGGTGTAACGAAAACCCCAGGGCACGCTCGCAGAAGGAAACCGCATGTCAAACATGAGAACTCAATAGTGAAGGCAAAATACCAACCTCAAAACTGCTAACATTCCTATTGCGCTCGGAACCCCCAGCAAACCCGCTGTATATGACCCTATTTTTCCAGGGTCTACCGCTGCTCTTTCGGGAGCGGCCTTTCATTGAGGGGCAGCAAATGCAGCGCGGGCACGAGGGGTAGCAGGGCACCGCTGCTCTTTCGGGAGCGGCCTTTCATTGAGGGATCCCGTATGTGAAGCGGGGAGTGAGCGTTTGGGCGAACACCGCTGCTCTTTCGGGAGCGGCCTTTCATTGAGGGTTCGAAGCGTCGCCACGTGTGAACGGATCTGAGACACCGCTGCTCTTTCGGGAGCGGCCTTTCATTGAGGGGAGTACGACATCAACCCACGCATCCAGGAAATCCTGTACCGCTGCTCTTTCGGGAGCGGCCTTTCATTGAGGGGAGGGACCGTTTCCACGTGTCAGCTTTGATGCGATTGGACCGCTGCTCTTTCGGGAGCGGCCTTTCATTGAGGGGACGAGCACAAGCCCAGGACCAAAAAGAACTTCCGTGAACCGCTGCTCTTTCGGGAGCGGCCTTTCATTGAGGGATTGCCGAGGGCAACCTGGTGGCGTATCGCGCCCGACCGCTGCTCTTTCGGGAGCGGCCTTTCATTGCGGGGAGCCGAATGCAGGTACTCGCCGCGGATCTCCTCGACCGCTGCTCTTTCGGGAGCGGCCTTTCATTGAGGGTCGAGGATACGACTACAAGTCTCACCTCGACAAGATCCGAGAACCGCTGCTCTTTCGGGAGCAGCCTTTCATTGAGGGGCGGATTCAATCGCGTTGACCATCGCCTCCTGTGTGGTACCGCTGCTCTTTCGGGAGCGGCCTTTCATTGCGGGGCCCGGTCGTATCGTTCATCCATGACAGGGGTTTTCACCGCTGCTCTTTCGGGAGCGGCCTTTCATTGAGGGGCTGGGAAAACATGATGTCGTTTCGGGCCGTTCACGCGGACCGCTGCTCTTTCGGGAGCGGCCTTTCATTGAGGGTCAGGAAGCACCGTGACGGTAGTCCGTGTAGCCACTACCGCTGCTCTTTCGGGAGCGGCCTTTCATTGAGGGTCCGTGCGGCTTGAAACCCACGATGGGGACACCTGGGACCGCTGCTCTTTCGGGAGCGGCCTTTCATTGAGGGCACGGGTCGCGAATCCTGTTCGGGATGCGAGGACCAAGACCGCCGTTCTTTCGGGAGCGGCCTTTCATTGAGGGTCGGCAATGTCTTTGAGCCTGTCCAGGGGTATGCAGCCGGACCGCCGTTCTTTCGGGAACGGCCTTTCATTGAGGGATTGATGAGTTGCGCACGCAGAAAACGGAGGTGGGACCGCCGTTCTTTCGGGAGCGGCCTTTCATTGAGGGAAGCAGTTTCCTGATTCGCCGGACAAGATTGATGCGGACCGCCGCTCTTCCGAGAGCGGCCTTTCATTGAGGGCGCTCGTGGGTGACTGACCCCGATGACCCGGAAACCGCCGCTCTTTCGGGAGCAGCCTTTCATTGAGGGGACGGTGCAGCACTCCTCAACACGGAATCGATGGAACCACCGCCGCTCTTTCGAGAGCGGCCTTTCATTGAGGGCAGAGGACGAACCGGGCTTGCTCGCGTGCGAACTCCCACCGCTGCTCTTTCGAGAGTGGCCTTTCATCGAGGGCTCGTCCGCGCCGACGAGAAGCGCGCTCGGGTCCGGGATCGCCGCTCTTTCGGGAGCAGCCTTTCATTGAGGGGACGCAAACGACTTTGACTCCGGCGCACCCATCAACGTCGCCGCTCTTCCGAGGGCAGCCTTTCATTGAGGGGACGCAAACGACTTTGACTCCGGCGCACCCATCAACGTCGCCGCTCTTCCGAGGGCGGCCTTTCATTGAGGACAGGGAGGTTGCGAACTTCACCCAAGCCTAGGTCGGTAGGGTCGGCACTCGGTTTCACGGGTGCCGACCCCTTTTTATTAGTAATCCCGGGCTACCTGAACCTAAGCCCCTGCCCCAACCTTCCCGGAGGCAACCCCAGCCGCCCTCCGCACCTGCAGCGCGCCGACGAACCCGAGGGCCAGGAAGGCGGTGGCGGCGAGGAGGGACCAGCGGGCGGCGTCGGCCATGCCCTCGCTGAGGGCCTGCACGACGACGGCGGTTTGGTCGCCGAATGCGCTGGTTGCGCCCTCCATGCGGAGTTGGGTGATGGCGGAGCCGGCGGATTGGCGGGTGGTGGTGGAGGTGGCGTCGGCAAGGGGGCCGGTGATGCCGGCGGCCGTCAGTGTTTTGGGGAGGGTGATGGCGAGGGCCATCGAGAAGACGGAGCCGGAGACCGCGGTGCCGAGGGCGGAGCCGATCTGGCGGACGGTGCTTTGGGTGGCGGAGCCTTGGCCGGAGCGCTGTACCGGAATATCCCGGAGCACGGTGCCGGTGAGCTGCGCCGATGCAAGGCCCAGACCCAGGCCGTAGAGGGTGAGTGGTGCGGCGATGAGCCAGCCGCTCGTGTTCGCGCCCATGACAAGGGCGAGGATGACGACGCCCACAACCTCGAGGGCGAGCCCGATCAGGACGGTGCCCGGCGCGCCGAAGCGGGCGGCGACGTGGCGGGCAGCCGCGCCGGAGAGGAACGCGCCGACGGCCATCGCGGCCAGGACCAGGCCGGCGGACATGACGGACAGGCCCAGCGCATTAATAAGGTAGAGCGGCAAGATGAAGATGATGGCGAACTCGCCGATGGCGACGGCTCCGGCGGTGATGTTGCCCCAGGAGAAGGTGGAGTAGGAGAACAGGCCCAAGTCCAGGAGCGCGGAGCGTTCCACGCGCTTGCGGTGCTGCTCCCAGCGGATGAAGAGGGCGAAGGCCACGGCGGAGATCGCAAGTGCCACGGGGACGGGGGAGACCGGGGCCGTGGTGGGCCAGGTCCAGCCGAAGACGGTCAGGGGTTCCTTGGGGGTCCACCAGCCGAGGTCGGGTGCCTCGATGATGGCGAAGACGAGGGTGCCGAAGGCGATGGCGCTGAGCTGGGCGCCGTCGACGTCGATGCCGGGCAGCTTGTCGGGGCTGCGGGTCTCGCGGACGGTGAGCACCGCGCCGATGGCGACGATCACGCCGATTGGCACGTTCACCAGGAAGATCCAGTGCCAGGACACCCACTGCGTCAGTGCGCCACCGGCCAGGGGGCCGACCGCGGCGGCGCCCGAGATCACGGCGCCCCACACGCCGAAGGCGGCCGCGCGGTACTTCCCGCGGAAGACCGCGTTTACCGTCGAAAGGGTTGACGGCATGATGAGGGCAGCACCGACGGCTTGCACTGCACGGGCGGAAATGAGGGTCGAGGCGGACGTCGAAAAGCCGGCGAGGACGCTGCCCGCGACGAACACCCCGAGGCCCGCGAGGAAGGCGCGCTTGCGGCCCCACGAGTCCGCAATCTTGCCCGTGGACAGCAACAACGCGGCGAGCAGCACCGCGTACAGGCTGTTCACCCACTGTGCCTGAGTGAGGTCCAGGCCGAGGTCAGTAATTATCGACGGCAACGCCACGCCAACGATCGTGCCGTCGAGAACGATGACTCCGAGCCCCACCGAGAGGACGGCGAGGCTGATCCAGTCGCGACGCGTTGGCGTGGTGACCTCTACTTCGCTCATCACTAACGCCTTACTGATTCTTGCTCAACAGGCTTGAGCGCGCGACCGAGCGCCGTCATGAACAGGCCCAACGCAATCGTGATCGCAATGTGGCCCAAGCCCGCGATTCCCGCGATCATCGCCGTGGACTCCTTGCCCTGCACAGTGAGGATGCCGTGCCAGACCATCATGCCCGAGGTCATGAGCACGCCGACGTTGTACACCCAGAAGAACCACGTGAACAGCTTGCCTGACCGCGAAACCTGGAACAGCTTCTCCAGCGCCAAGAAGACCAACGACATGATGAACCCGAGCACCAGCAAGTGCGTGTGCGTCACCCCAAGCTGCGTGAACTGGCCTTCCGGGAAATCATTCGCGCGGGTGAACTCGCGGTAGAACAACCCCGAACCCAAACCGAGGACCAAGTACAACACTGCTGCTCTGTACAACTTCTGCACGGTACACACTCCTTTTACAACCGCCAACACCGGCGGGAAATCCATTGACACCATCAATGGTGCTGGAGCGGCCGCAGAAAGTAATCGCGCAGCAGGTTGAATGTTGCGTCAACCGAACGGTTGAGTGGGGTTAGCGCTTGAGCCCATCCACGAACCGCGCGATCATGGGCTCGCCCAGCAGGTACGCGGCGTAGAGGCCCAGCCCTGCGATGCCGATCACGATGGACAGCGTGAGCCCAAGGACCATGTCCTCCTGCTGACGGCTCAGGGGTTCCCCGGCCTTGATCTTCGAGGACAACACCTCGAACTCGGTGGCTACTCGCTTCATCCAGGGCTGGCCGGGTGGGCGCATTATGGTGACGGGTGCGAGGAGACCGGGGGCGTCGTCGTGAATCCCGCACGACTCGGGCTGCGTGCGCGTGTAGGAGGGAACTTCCGTGCTGGCACGGCAGGACTTCGCGGTTACGGAGGTGAGTTTCCACTCGTACCAGGGCTTACCCTGCGGAGTTTCGGTAGTGCTGGTCTGCGAGATCACGCCAACGAATGAGAGGGGGTTGCCGGAGTCATCGACGAGCCAGGCGGGCCCGCCCGAGTCGCCCTGGATGAAGGTCTCGTCGGCCTCGACTTTGATCACGCCGTCGCCCGCGCCCTGGATATGCCCGCACACAACCTTGCGTTGCTTCACTGAGTTCGCGCACACTTCCATGTCGGCTTCGAGGGAGTCGTAATCGGCAATTGCATCGCCCGAAAACAGGTTCTGGCCTGCGATGATATCCTCGTACAGTCGCACGGCCATGACGTCGTCGTTTTTGAAGCGGGCGTCGATAAGCCCGGCGCGAGTGCTGTAGCCCACCGCTTGACTCTTCTTGTACAGGATCTCTCCCGCGTCCTGTGAGAAGCAGTGGCGCGCGACGTACGCAGTTTTCGACGCCGCGTCGACATAGCCGACCTGGCACTTCGTGATGCCCACCTCAACAACATCACCCTGGTTCACCACGACGCCGGCGGTGTAGCGCACGGAACTGAGGTCCGCAGCAGCGTTGGGAGCGGCGGCGCCCGCTAGCGCCAGCGTTGCGGCTAGCGCTACAGCTCCGAGTTTAGTTGCGCGTTGCACCTGCGCTCCTTTTGGGTGAAAAGCAACATAGTTAAAGACATCTTAGTCTAGTCCACCGCTACGTTTCTCATGTTTCACGTGAAACACACCGGGGTTAACCCATAGACCCGGGCACACCACCGCTGTACTATGGGGTCCAACTTTTGATTGATGAGAGGACGACCTATGCAGGAACAACCGACCACCGAGGAAATATTCACAGCTCACGAGGGTGGAAAGCTCTCCATCCAATCACGGATGGAGGTGAACACCATGCGGGACCTCGCCATCTGCTACACGCCGGGGGTAGCGGAAGTGTGTGAGGCGATCGCACAAGAGCCCGCCAAGGCACGCCACTACACGGGGGCAGGGAACACCGTCGCCGTCGTCACCGACGGCACCGCGGTCCTCGGGCTCGGCGACATCGGACCGCTGGCATCACTGCCCGTCATGGAAGGCAAAGCCCAACTCTTCCAGCAGTTCGCCGGGCTGAACTCCTTCCCGATCGTCCTCGACACCCAGGACGTCGACGAAATCGTCGACACCGTCGTACGCACCGCGCCCTCCTTCGCGGCCATCAACCTCGAAGACATCGCCGCGCCACGCTGCTTCGAAATCGAACGCCGCCTCGACGAACGCCTCACCATCCCCGTCATGCACGACGACCAGCACGGCACCGCCGTCGTCATCTATGCGGCACTGCGCAACGCCGCGCGCGTCCTCAACCGCACCCTCGCCGACCTGCGCGTTGTCATCTCCGGCGCCGGAGCCGCGGGCATCGCATGCGTCGACATGCTTCTCGACGCCGGCATCCGCGACATCATCGTCCTCGACTCCCAAGGCCCCATCCACGCCGAGCGCGCCGGCCTCACCCCCATCAAACAGTCCCTCGCCGCGCGCACCAACCCCCGCAACATCCACACCACCGTCGACGACGCCCTCCGCGACGCCGACACCTTCATCGGCCTCTCGCGCGGCCACATCACCGAAGAGCAAGTCCTCCTCATGTCTGAGGCACCGATCCTGTTCTCGCTGGCCAACCCCACTCCGGAAATCGATCCGGAAGTCGCGCGGCGGCACGGAGGGGTCGTCGCAACGGGGCGCTCGGACATGCCCAACCAGATCAACAACGTCCTCGCGTTCCCCGGCATCTTCCGCGGCGCCATCGACGCCGGCGCCACCCGCATCACCCGCCCCATGCTGCTCGCCGCCTCCGAAGCCATCGCCTCACTTATCGACGCCCCCACCGCCCACAACATCGTCCCCCAAGCACTCGACCCCCGCGTGGCACCGGCCGTCGCCAAGGCGGTAGCGGACGCCGTGTAACAGAACAGGCCAATCAAGCAGTCCCTCCTGCAGGAACTGAACAAGAACGCCAACCTGGTGACCGGTGCCGGCGTCTACGCCAAGGACCAAGCCGTCTTCGATCCGAACGCCAACCTGGTGACCTTCCCCCTCGACGTCGCTGACACCCGCCTCGACGCCAACGGCAACGGCGTCCTCCACTTCGACGGCGAACTGAAACTGCACGGCACCGTCGCCCCCAAGGTCGACATCGACGACATCAAAATCACCATCACCGGCACCAACGCCACCATCACCGGCGACATCGAATCCGGAACGGTCATCGAACGCGAACACAACGACGTGGTCCTGGGCACCTTCCAGCTCGACAACGCCATCGACCCATCGCAGCCCAACTTTGCCGCCAAGGCCCGCCCTGTCACCTACGGCGTCGGCATCACGCCACTCGGCCTCAAAGCCGGCGAGACTCCATCCGACGCCAAGGCTGACCTCAACCTGACCTTCGGCAAGGCCGACCTGAGCTCCCGCCTCGACATCGACACCGAGGACAAGCTCAAAGCCGCAGGCATCGCCCTCGGCGTCCTGGCGGCTCTCGGTGCCATCGTGGCCGTCGTAGCAGGGCCACTCAAGGACCTACTGCCGTTCGACCTGCCTGTGAAGCTGCCGTTCTAAAACAGCGGTTCACCCACCGGGTGCATCTCACCGCCACCCTGCAACGGCCACGGGAAGAACCCAACGTGGCCGTAAAACAGGGTCAGGCCGAGGAACACCCACATCATGCCGATGATGAACGTCACCGGCACAAACACCTTCCGGGCAACCGGGCTGGTCAGCACGAACGGGGAAAGCAACGCCGAAAGCCCCGTACCCACGTACAAGGTAAACACCATAAACGGTTCAAGCATCGAGCCCGACAACAAACGCGCAATCGGCTCAACCTCTGGTGGACGCCACTGACCAAAATGCATCCCGGCGATACCAAACATGATCAGGCCAAACCCACCGACCGCAGCCACATACAGAATCGGGCGGAGCGTAGCCACCCAGTCCAAATCGCGGATACCACGGTCAGCGCGATCCTCTGCGCGAAGCACGGCAACACCAACGATGAGTGTCATCACACCGTAAAATGCGGCCGGTTCACCAAACGTCACATTATCGACCGCACAACAGAACACACCCTCGATCTGTTCCAGCGGCCACGTGAGCATCATATGCACACCCGTCATCCCGAGAAACGCACCGAGGAACACGAACGCCCAGCCAAACCCAGACACTGAGCGGTCTCCGGCTTTCTGCAACGCACGCATGAACAGCGGCACCATCAGCATAATTACACCGACGACCAGCCCCATCGTCGTGTTGTACGTAATACCTTGCATCAACATGGCCCTAGCTCCTCTCCGCCAACAAGTACTGACGAATCGTCATCAACGCAATCATCGAGCAAAAGGCAATCGTCCACGTCAGCGCGCCAAGGTCCTCACCCTTCACGCCGCCCATGACCCAGAAAAACAGCCCACCGACGACCACAAAGATCGTCAATAGCACCCAACTCGCCGTGAGAAGTTTCGACGCCCACCCCTGCGTCTGATCATCAACCGGCACCAGCTCTTTGCCTACATGCATAGTTGTCCTACTTTCACTCAAGAACTGCAGTACGCACGTACTGCTAAAAAATGAGGATATCCTAATTATGGCGTTTACCTTGGAATATTTGCTTCTTTTCCCGCGGGCTTTACAAGGGAGAAAATTTGGCTATAATAAATGTCGAGCCTCCTGCCCACGGATTCCCCCCGAGTCCGGTTGAGCACTCAACACCCCCCCATTTTCGAGTGCGAGAGCGCAGGGGGTTCACTCTTTTTCTTTTCGTGGTTCCCGCACCAAATTCCTGGATTTTGGGAAGCGCCGTTGGCAAAAGCCCAGGTCGGGGGTCGGCCAGGTGGGAATGTGGTGCGTACACAGAGGCCCCAGTGCCAAGAGGCGCATGTTTGAATTCCGGCCTCCGCATTTCCGCAGGTCATAAATGTGCTAGATGTTATCGGTTGCGTCTTTTGGCACTGGCACGCCGAGATACGACACCAAATTCCCTGTTTTGGGAAGCGGCGTTGGCAAAAGCCCAGGTCGGGGGTCGGACAGGTGGGAATGTGGTGCGTACGCAGAGGCCTCAGTGCCAAGAGACGCATGTTTGAATTCCGGCCTCCGCATTTCCGCAGGTCATAAATGTGCTAGAGGTTATCGGTTGCGTCCTTTGGCACTGGCACGCCGAGATACGACACCAAATCCCGGAATTTTGGAAGCGGCGTCGGCAAAAGACCAGGTCGTTGAGACTGCGTGAGGGAATTTGGTGCGCGGGGAGGGGCGGGTTCGGGCATGGGGGTGTCGGTGGGTACACTGCTGGCGTAATCACAACCCCTAAGAAGGAGCCCTTTCCTATGCGTCACCACGCCGTAGCCGCAACGTTGTTGACCGCAACACTGCTGGTCACCGGGTGTACCGCCGAAAACTCAGCAGAAAACTCAGCAGAAAACACAGCCGAGCAGACGACCCAAACAACGCAGGAGGACACGACCCGCCTGCTCACGGACATCGACGGCACAGACGTGCGGGTGCCGAAGCAGGTGACGCGGTTGGCGGACACGTGGGACGTGAATAACCAGTTCGTGCTGATGCTTGGTGGCGGGGACACCCTGGTGGCCACCACTGAGGAAGCGAAGCGGCTGCCGTGGCTGACGAAGATCTACCCGCACGTGACTGAGCTGCCGACGCCGGCGTCGGGAACTCGGCTCAACGTGGAAGAGCTGAAAGAGATCAACCCCGAAATGCTCCTAACCTCCTCGAAGGAACAGGTCGAGGCGGCACGTGCGCAGGGGATCCCGGCGGCGAGGGTCGACTTTGATGACTTTGAGCAGCTGATGAAGTCCGTGCGCATTACGGCGAACGCGCTGGGCACCGAGGAGGCCGACCAGAAGGCGACCGAGTACGTGACCTACATGGAGCGCAACCTGAAGATGGTCGCGGACCGCCTGGGCGGCATGCCGGGGGAGAAGAAGCCGAAGGTGCTGCACATCGTTGGCGGGGAGGACGTCACGCAGGCGGACGGGCCGGACTCCCTGGTGGGGGAGTGGATTGCAGCGACGGGGGCTCGCAATGTGATCGAGGAGGTTGTGGACGTCACGACCGTCACCCCGCAAGACATTGTCGACGCCGCTCCGGACTTCATCATCGTGGGCGGTACTGAGGCGCAGCAGGGCGTCGACAAGCTGGTGCAGGACCCTGCGCTGGCGAACGTGCCTGCGGTGAAGCAGAGCAACGTGGTGAAGAACCCGGTGGGGACGTCGAACTGGGGCCGCTACTCGGCGGAGGAAGCGCTGCAGCTGCTGTGGGCAGCGAAGCTGTTCCACCCGGAGAAGTTTGAGGACGTCGACCTGGTTGCTGAGACGCAACAATTCTACTCAACGTTCTACGGATACGAGCTGAGCACCGAGGACGCGCAGCGGATCCTGGACGGCGAGGGCCCGGCGGCTTAAAAAAATTCTAAGAAGGCAAAGAAAAACCCGGCACCTCGTGTTCTAGGTGCCGGGTCTCTGCTTCGAATTTCTCTACTTGGGACTATACGGAACCAGCTGCGAAAAGGGGAATACCCGTGAGAAAATCGGCCTAAACTTTAAAGACAGGGGACAACGAAGGTTTCTTAACTTTCTCTTAATTTCGCGCTGACCTTGGGGTATTCCAAATAGAAAAAAGTTTGAAAAACGGGGACACGTCACGCAGTTCAGCCCCGTACGGGGGGAGGATGTAACGGGGGTAGCGGGAGTGTGACTCGCGACATAGCGAGTATGGGCTTGTGATTCCAGATGGTAGGTTAAGGGAGTACCTTATCCCCACTACGGAACGTTCGGCACGTACCTGCCGATGGAGGACCACATGGCATCAGTAACTTACGACAACGCAACGCGCATCTACCCGGGTGCGACCACACCGAGTGTCGACAAACTCAACCTTGAAATCGCGGACGGGGAGTTCCTCGTCCTCGTCGGCCCGTCCGGCTCCGGTAAGTCGACCGCGCTGCGCATGCTCGCCGGTCTCGAGGACACCAATGAAGGCCACATCCGCATCGGCGACCGCGACGTCACCCACGTCAGCCCGAAGGACCGCGACATCGCGATGGTCTTCCAGAACTACGCCCTGTACCCGCACATGACCGTGCGCGAGAACATGGGCTTCGCGCTGAAGATCGCCGGCATGGACAAGGCCGAGATCGACAAGCGAGTGGAAGAGGCTGCAAAGACCCTCGACCTGACCCAGTACCTCGACCGCAAGCCGAAGGCACTGTCCGGTGGTCAGCGCCAGCGCGTGGCTATGGGCCGCGCCATCGTGCGCAAGCCACAGGTCTTCCTTATGGACGAGCCACTGTCCAACCTGGACGCGAAGCTGCGTGTGCAGACCCGTACCCAGATCGCGAACCTGCAGCGCCGCATGGGCGTAACCACGCTGTACGTCACCCACGACCAGACGGAAGCCCTCACCATGGGCGACCGCATCGCCGTCCTGAACTTCGGCGTCCTGCAGCAGGTCGGCACCCCGCGTGAGCTCTACGATCACCCGAACAACGTCTTCGTCGCAGGCTTCATCGGCTCCCCGGCCATGAACCTGTCCACCTTCGACGTTGACCTGAACGAAAAGGTGGCCAAGCTCGGCCGCGCCTCCATCCCACTTTCCGACGAGCACATCTCCCACCTCACCGTGGAAGACGACGGCCAGGTCATCCTCGGCTTCCGCCCAGAGTCCCTGCAGGTCGTCGACGAGACCGCGAAGCACTCCATCCCGGTCGAGATCGACTTCGTGGAAGAGCTCGGCTCCGACTCCTACCTGTACGGCCACCTCGCAGGCGGCGGCTGGAAGGAAGAGGGCCTCGAGGAGGAGACCTCCGGCCAGATCGTGGTGCGCACCGCGCCGCTGTCCGGCATCATGAAGGGCGACGTCGTCCACGTCCAGATCGTTGACGGTGGGCTCCACGTATTTAGCAAGGCAACCGGCCAGCGGATCTAAGGACACACATTGCGCGAGAAACTCAGCGTTGTCTCGCCCGTCTACGCACCGACGTTGCTGAAAATGCCGTGGGCGCAGCCACTCGAGGACTGGTCCTCCGACCTCCTCGCGGCGCTGCCCCGCGGCATTTCGCGACACACGGTGCGCCTCATCGAAGCCGACGGGCTAGTTTTCGCAGTCAAGGAAATCGGCGGGGAAGTCGCCTACCACGAGTACAACATGCTCCGGAGGCTCCAAGAGCTCGACGCCCCCTGCGTCGTCCCCGTGGCCGTCATCACGCACCGCGTCGACGAAAACGGAGAGGAACTCACCCCCTGCCTGGTCACAGAGCACCTGCGGTTCTCACTCCCGTACCGCGACGTGTTCTCCCGCGACATCACCGTCGACACCATCAACAAGCTGGTGCGCGCCCTCGCGGTGTTGCTGGTGCGCCTGCACCTGCTCCACTTCTACTGGGGCGACGTCTCACTGTCCAACACCCTGTTCCGCCGCGACGCCGACCAGTTCTCCGCCTACCTCGTCGACGCCGAAACCGGCGAATTCCACGACCCCATCTCCGACGGACGACGCCTCTACGACGTCGACGTCGCCCGTGTCAACATCATCGGCGAGATGATGGACCTGCAGGCAGGCGGCTACCTCAGCGAGGACGTCGACGTGATCACCCTTGGCAACGATATCGCCTCCACCTACAACGAACTGTGGGACCTGATGACAGGGGAGCTCATCGTCGAAGGTGATGCGTTCGGGGCGATCGCTGGGCGCGTCGCAAAGATTAATGAGCTGGGCTTCGACGTCGGCGAAGTCGAGATCGAACACGACGGGGAAGACACCTACCGGGTGATCATCGAGCCCGCCGTGTTCTCCACAGGCTTCTACCAGAAAAAGCTGCTGCGACTCACCGGGCTGGAGGTGCAGGACCGGCAGGCACAGCGCCTCCTCGGCGAGATGGAGGTCTACCGCGCCGTGCGCTACGGCGGCAAGCTCCCCCTCGAAGCCGTCGCGCACCGCTGGATGGTGAAGAACTACGAACCCATCGTGGAACTCATCCCGCCGCAGCTGCGCGAGAAGCTCGAACCCGCGCAGATTTTCCACGAAATCCTGGATCACCGCTGGTTCATGAGCCAAAACGACCAACGCTACGTCACCTTGGCCGAGGCGGCGCAGTCCTATTTCGATCATGTGCTGCCGGGGCATCCGGACGAAGCAATCGTCTATAAATTACCCCCGGAGATGTGACGCGGGCCATAATGTTTGCCGTGCTCCATAAATGGTCACTATGCTGAGGTAGTACCTTATAACGCGCCGTGAACCGCATCGGGTAACGCTGGCAAGGAGCACGGCTACACATGAAGGATGGCCCATGAAGAAATTCACGCGAGCTTTTGCCTCAACCGCTGTCGCAGCACTGGCAGCATCCGCCCTCGTCGCCTGTGGCGGCGGTGGCGACACCGAAGGTCCGAACGTCTACTTCCTCAACTTCAAGCCTGAGCAGGACGCGACCTACCAAGCAATCGCCGAAGAGTACACCGCAGAAACTGGCGTCCCAGTCAAGGTCGTCACCGCGGCATCCGGCAACTACGAGCAGACCCTGCGCACCGAGGTCGGCAAGTCCGACGCTCCGACGCTCTTCCAGATGAACGGCCCAACCGGCTTCAAGACCTGGAAGGACTACACCGCAGACCTGTCCGACTTCTCCCTCGCGCAGGACCTCAACGAGGACGTCACCCCGCTCACCGCGGAAGACGGCACCGTGCGCGGCATCCCGTTCGCAGTTGAAGGCTTCGGCATCATCTACAACGAGGACATCACCGATAAGTACTTCGCACTGCCAAACCCGGCAGTCGCCTCCATGGACGAAGTCAAGAACTTCGAATCCCTGAAGAAGCTCGCCGAAGACATGCAGTCGAAGAAGGACGAGCTTGGCATCGACGGCACCTTCGCCTCCACCTCCCTCACCAGCGGTGAGGACTGGCGCTGGCAGACCCACCTGGCCAACGGCCCAATGCACTACGAGTTCGAGGACCTCGGCACCACCGACGCAGAGGACGTCACCTTCAAGTACAACAAGGAGTTCAAGAACCTCTTTGACCTGTACCTGAACAACTCCACCGTCGCGCCGACCCTGGCACCGTCCAAGGCAGTCTCCGACTCCATGGCAGAGTTCGCACTCGGCCAGGCAGCCTTCGTCCAGAACGGTAACTGGGCATGGTCGCAGATCGCCGACGTGAACGGCAACGTCGTGAAGGAAGACAAGATCAAGTTCCTCCCGATGTACATGGGCCTCCCAGATGAGGAGAAGACCGGCATCAACGTCGGCACCGAGAACTACCTCGCCATCAACGCCAAGGCCCCAGAAGAGGACCAGCAGGCCACCAAGGACTTCCTGAACTGGCTGTTCACCTCCGAGGCAGGCAAGAAGCACGTCATCGAGGACCTCGGCTTCATCGCGCCGTTCAAGAACTACACGGAGACCGACGTCCCGGCAGACCCACTGGCACGCCAGGTGCAGGAGGCAATCTCCAACACCGAGCTGACCACCCTGCCATGGGACTTCCAGTTCTTCCCATCCCAGCAATTCAAGGATGACTTCGGCGGCAACCTCGCCCAGTACGCATCCGGCAACATGGAGTGGGCAGACGTCGTCGCTAAGTTCAGCGAGGACTGGAAGGCCGAAAAGGGCTCCAACTAAGCACTGAACATGTTGTAAACCAGAGCGCGGGGTGTGCGAACAGCGCACTCCGCGCTTTTTATTCCCCAGATAGGCACCACAAATGCAGCAATCACTGAAGAAATATTTCCCAATCTTCGTACTGCCGACGCTGCTTGCGTTCTTGATCGCCTTCCTTGCCCCATTCGTCATTGGTTTCCTGCTGTCATTCACCAGCTTCCACACCATCACCGACGCAACCTGGGTAGGAGTCGACAACTACGTCCAAGCGTTCCAAGCACGAGAAGGCTTCGTCCGAGCGTTCGGATTCACCGCCCTCGTTTCCATCGTTTCCATCATCACCGTCAACGTCTTCGCGTTTGCAATCGCTTGGACACTGACACGGAAACTCAAAGGCACCAACTTCTTCCGTACCGTATTCTTCATGCCGAACCTCATCGGCGGCATCGTCCTCGGCTACACATGGCAGTCCATGATCAACGCCGTGCTCGCCCAATACGGCACCACGATCGTCTCCGACTGGAAGTACGGCTACCTCGGCCTGGTCATCCTCATTAACTGGCAGCTCGTCGGCTACATGATGATCATCTACATCGCCGGCTTGCAGAACGTGCCACCAGAGCTCATCGAAGCAGCAGAACTCGACGGCGTCTCCAAGTGGGAAATGCTCCGCCACGTGACCATCCCAATGATCATGCCGTCCATCACCATCTGCCTCTTCCTGACCCTGTCCAACACCTTCAAACTCTTCGACCAGAACCTCGCGCTCACCAACGGTGCACCAGGCGGCGCAACCGAAATGGTCGCCCTGAACATTGTCAACACGATGTTCCTGCGCAACAACGTCGAGGGCGTCGGCCAAGCAAAGGCCGTCATCTTCGTCGTAGTGGTCGTCGTCATCGCAATGTTCCAGCTGCGCGCAACACGCAGCAAGGAAGTGGAGGCATAACCCATGGCAACCAAAACAAAGGCACCCGTCACCGCCTCCGAGGCGAGCGTCAGCGGCCCAGCCAAAGTACTCATCTACGCGGTGCTGGTGTTCCTCACCGTGGTCTTCCTCGGACCAATCGTGTTCATCTTTCTGAACTCCTTCAAACAGAAGTTCGCAATCTCCAACAACCCATTCGCCCTCCCGCTCGGCGACATGTGGGCCGGACTCGAAAACTACATCACCGGCGTCCAAGGCGAAGGCTTCGCGTGGGCCATCGTGTGGTCATTTACCATCACGATCCTCTCCGTCGCCTCCATCGTCTTCTTCTCCTCGATGACGGCCTACTACATCACCCGCGTGAAAACGTGGTGGACGTCCACGCTGTACTACCTGTTCGTGTTCTCCATGGTCATCCCGTTCCAGATGGTGATGTTCCCAACCGTCACCATCGCCGACCGCCTCGGCCTGGCCAACCCGCTCGGCATGGTGGTGCTCTACACCGGCTTCGGTGCAGGCCTATCCGTCTTCATGTTCGCCGGCTTCGTCAAGTCAATCCCACTCGAGATTGAAGAAGCAGCAACCATCGACGGCTGCAGCCCACTGCAAACGTTCTTCCGCGTCGTCCTCCCGATGCTCAAGCCAACCGCAGTGACCGTCGCCATCCTCAACGCAATGTGGGTCTGGAACGACTACCTGCTGCCATACCTCGTCATCGGCCTATCCACCCCATACCGCACCATCCCAGTGGTCATCCAGCAGTTCGTTGGATCCCAGGGCAACCGCGACATGGGCGCAATGATGGCAATGCTCGTGCTCGCCATCGTCCCGATCATCATCTTCTACATGTCTTCCCAGAAGCACATCGTAGAAGGTGTCGCAGCTGGCGCCGTGAAGGGATAACATTCTGGCGTGAGCCTTTTCAATCCCGATTCCCGATTTATGTCCGCCTTCACCTTGATGGCGGACATTGTCATTGTCAACATGCTTTTCGTCCTGTCCAGCCTGCCCATCGTGACGGGCGGCATGGCGATCCGCGCCGCGAACGTCGTCACCGGATACATGGTCGAAGGCCGCGGCTCCCGCTACGGGCTGCACTACCTCCGCGAGTTCCGCTACGGCGGCGGCAAATTCGGCGGCGCCTCCACGCAGTGGTGGGGGATCCTCGTCGCCATCGCCCTCGGCGTCATCTACCAACAGTGGGTCATCTTCCAAGCAAGTATCGACGGCCACCTCCTCAACCTCACGCAAGGACTCACCCTGTCCGGCATCCTCATCATCGCCGGCATCAGCGTGTGGTTCTTCGCCCTCCAGGCGCAGCTGGACCTCCAGACAACCCCAGAAGGGCAGCAAAAAGCGCCCCTGGGCGAAACCCTGGGGCGCTCCGTGATCCTCACGTTCCAGCAACTGCCACGCACCCTCGGCGCACTCCTGTGCATCGGGGCGGCGGCATCCCTGCCGCTGTGGACCTCAGTTGCCGTGTGGATCCCCGCCTACTTCTTTTTGGTGCCGGCGCTCACGCTGTTTCTTGTGCAGCTGCTCGTCGCGGCACCGCTCGGGCGGGGGCTCGCTAACGACTAGGCGTCCTGCGCCTGAATCTCCTTAGCGCGTTCCATATCCTGCGTGACGATCTTGCCCTTCGCGAAACGGTTCACAATCATCGCGATCGCGCCGTCACCGGTCACGTTCGCCGCGGTACCGAAGGAGTCAACCACAATGTAAGCGGCGATCATCAGGGAGATCATCGACTCGTCGAAGCCCAGGTTCGCCTGCAGCAGGCCAACCGCGGCCATGATCGCGCCACCAGGCACGCCCGGCGCAGCAATCATCATGATGCCGAGCAGCAGCACGAAGCCGACGACCGCGCCACCGGTGATCGGCAGCTGCGCCATGAACACAATCGCCAGGGCGTAGAGCGTAATCTTCATCATCGAACCAGACAGGTGAATCGTCGCGCACAGCGGCACGATGAAGCCCGCCACGTTCTCGTCCACCTTGTTCTTCAGGGTGGACTGGTAGGTGACCGGAATCGTCGCCGCGGAGGACGACGTACCCAGCGCCGTGAAGTACGCCGGCAGCATGTTCTTCAGCGCCGTGAACGGGTTCTGACCCGCCACAGCACCAGCGATCAGGTACTGGCCCAGCACGATCACGATCGTCATGCCGACCGAGAGCAGCAGCACCACGCCGAACGCGGCCATCGTCGAACCGAAGTTCTCGTTCATAGCCAGGTTCAGGAACGTACCGAAAATGAACAGCGGCAGCAGCGGAATGACGAAGCTCTGGACCACCTTCATAATCACGTCACGCAGCTCGTTGAGCACCTCGTGCATCGTGCGGGACTTCACCGTGGTCATCGCGATACCAATCACGAACGCGAGCAGCAACGCCGACATCACCTCAAACGGTGCAGGCATTTCCACCTCGAAGAACGGCGACAGGCCGCCCTCGGAGGGGTCGTCGATATCTGTACGCAGCTGCGTACCAGCCAGCAAGGTTGGGTAGAGTGCTGAAGCCACACCCCAGGCAATCAGGCCGGAAATGATCGTGGATCCGTAGGCGACCCCGGCCGTGATACCCAACCACTTACCCGCGCCCTTGCCCAGGCCCGCAATCGCGGGGGCGATCAGGGAGAAGATGAGGATTGGGACGAAGAATCCCAGGAAGTTCGAGAACAGGCCGTTGAACGTCACGAAGACGCGCGCGAGCCAGTCAGGAAAGAAAAAACTGCACAGAAAGCCGGCGACGATCGCCACGACAATCCAGAAGAGCAGCGAGCTCAACACTTTCGATTTCATTGTTGCACCTTTAATACGAGGCGATGGACAGATCCACAGGCGAAAAACCTGTGATGGTTATGCTATACGGTATGTTGCTTGCACAGAGCCCTAATGGGCCATTTTCTGACACAAGTTCCATAAATACTATCATTGGGATACTCCTTATAGTATTCACTGTGGCACTTCTCATACCAGGCGTCCTCGCGACCGCCGGGAAGCTGCCCGGCAACGGTGTGATCGGGCTGCGTGTCCCGGAAGTTCGCAAGCACGAGTCCACTTGGCGCCAAGCACACCGCGTCACCGGCCCCTTCTGGGTGCTCGCCGCAGTCGCCTTCGCCATCGGCGCCGCCTTTGCATTTATTGCATACGGCTGGATGTGGATTCTCGTCGCCGTGGCGGTCATCGCCGGGTTCGTGAGCATCTCCGTCGGCGGCAACTTCGGGGCCCGCGCCGCCGCGCTTGTCGACGCCGCCCTGGACGCCTCAGACTCAGACTCCTCAGACGAGCCCGCCGTGGACCTCGGCGCACTGCGTAAGGCCGCCGGGAAGGCGGACGAACAGCAGTAGGCGCTTTATATTCACGCTTTGCGCTGGGTGTTTGACGGTTTTGCTCCCCGCGCCCGATCTTTCCGCTAGCTTTGCAGCTATGACTTTCACGACTCAGAAGAACTGGTGGTGGCTCCCCAACACGGCGAGCCGCCTTCTCTAGCAACTTCTCGAGTCCCAGCAACGGCCCGCCGGCTTGTAACCACAAGCACCGCGGGCCGTTTGCTTTGGCTCACACGCCCTCGGTGTACCAACACACGAAGGACGACCATGAGCACACACACCACCCGCCGCGTGAAGTACCACGCGGACGCCGCCAGCCTCTTCGCGCACCTCGGCGGCACCACGAATCAGGACACCGTCCTGCTTGAATCCGCCGACATCACCACCCGCTCCGGTATCCAATCGGTCGCGGTGCTGCGGGCCGCGGTGCGCGTCACCTGCTCGGGCAGCCATGTACACGTCGAGCCGCTGACCGCCTTCGGGCGCACGGTGGCTGCTCAACTGCGGGAGCAGCTGGGGGAGTACCACGTCGGCGAGAACGTCTACGCGTTTCCGCCTGTTGCCGCTGCTGTTGTTGCGGACGAGCGCGCTCGCCTCACCGCCACCTCCACCGTCGAAGTGTTGCGTGCGCTCCGCCGCTTCGGGTTCCTCGCAGGCGGCTTCGCCTACGACTACCTCGAAACCTTCGAGGCGCTTCCCGACGTCGCCGACGGCGCCAACACCTACCCCGACTACCAGTTCGTCCTCGCCGAAGTGCTGCTGCGCATCGACCACCAATCACAGACCGCAACGCTCAGCGGTATTGGGATTGACGCGCTCGCCGAGCGTATCGACGCCGCTTCGCCCACACCATTACGTTCCTCGGAGGAGGCCGGCGGCACCCTGGTTGCTCGCGCCGACATCCCCGACGCCACGTTCTGCGCCGACGTCGAACGCCTCAAGGAGCACATCTACAACGGGGACATCTACCAAGTCGTGCCCGCCCGCAGCTTCGTCACCGACTGCCCGGATGCGTTCGCCGCTTACCTCCAACTGCGCGCAACTAATCCTTCGCCGTACATGTTTTACCAAAGGGGCGTCGATAAGCATGGTGAGTCTTTCGAGCTGTTCGGCGCCTCGCCTGAGTCCAACCTGAAGTACAGCAACGCCGACCGCGAAGTGCAGCTGTACCCGATCGCGGGGACGCGGCCGCGCGGGCTCGCCGAGGACGGGACGGTCGACCACGAGCTGGACAAGCGGATGGAGCTGCAGCTGCGCACCGACGCCAAAGAAGTCGCCGAGCACACCATGCTCGTGGACCTCGCGCGCAACGACGTCGCCCGCGTTGCGGAGCCCGGCACACGGAGGGTCGCGGAGTTGCTGCAGGTAGACCGGTATTCGCGCGTCATGCACCTCGTGTCCCGGGTCACCGCGCGGCTGGCAGGGGACCTCGACGCGCTCGACGCGTACCGGGCGTGCATGAACATGGGCACGCTCACCGGAGCGCCGAAGCTGCGCGCCACCTCGCTGATCCGCTCGCTCGAGGGTGCGCGTCGCGGGTCCTACGGAGGAGCAGTCGGCTACCTGGACAGCAACGGCGACTTTGACACCTGCATCGTGATCCGTTCCGCGTACGTGACGGGCGGTCGAGCCACTGTGCAGGCCGGCGCCGGGGTGGTGCGCGACTCCAACCCGCAATCCGAGGCCGACGAGACGCTACACAAGGCGTACGCGGTACTCAACGCCATCGCGCTGGCCGCCGGCGCAGAACTGGAGGTAATCAAATGATCGTGCTGCTGGATAACCAGGACTCGTTCGTTTACAACTTGGTGGACGCGCTTGCTGAGTATGAATCAGTAGTGTTCCGCAACACTGTTGATGCGGACTCAATACTGGCGCTAGATCCTTCTCTGATCGTGCTCTCACCCGGCCCCGGATACCCGGCCGACGCCGGCTGCATGCCCGAGCTGATCCGCCGGGCGCAGGGCAGCGTGCCAATGCTCGGCATCTGCCTCGGGTACCAGGCCCTCGTGGAACACTTCGGCGGCACCGTCCAGCCCTGCGGTCCCGTACATGGGGTCTCGGACACCATGAGACTAACCTCGGAGGGCCTTGCGTCCGGACTATTCGACGGCATGACCGGCCAGCTCAGGCGCGACGTGCCGGTCGCGCGCTACCACTCGCTCGGGGCAGTGTCGCTGCCTGCAGAGATGCACGCGCTGGCCCGGACCGGGGACATCGTCATGGCCGCCGCAACCGACGACGGCATGTCCATCGGACTGCAATTCCACCCCGAATCGATCCTCACACCCGCAGGCCCGACGATGCTGCGCCGGTGCGTCAATAAGCTGAAGAAAGGAAACTAACCATGGCAACCGAACGATCCCTCACCATCCTCAAGCGATTCCTGGACAACCGGGAGCCGACCCTCGAGGAAGCCATCGAGGCATTCACCCCGCTCACCGTCGGCGACTACGACGACGTCCACATCGCAGCACTCCTGGCCACGATCCGCACCCGCGGCGAAACCTTCGCCGACATCGCCGGCGCGGCACGCGCGTTCCTCGCCGCAGGCCGACCGTTCCCGGTGACGGGGGAGGGGCTGATGGACACCGCCGGCACTGGCGGCGACGGCGCCAACACCATCAACATCACCACCGCGGCATCGTTGGTGGCTGCCGCAGGCGGGGTGCCGATGGTCAAATGCGGCAACCGCTCGGTGTCCTCGAAGTCCGGCTCCGCCGACGTCCTCGAGGCCCTGAACATCCCACTCGACCTCGACCCCTCGCGCGCGGTGCGACAGTTCGAATCCTCCAACTTCACGTTCCTCTTCGCGCCGGCGTACAACCCGGCCATCGCGCACGTGCAGCCGGTGCGCAAGGCGCTCGGCGTGTCCACGCTGTTTAACACGATGGGACCGCTGCTCTCGCCGGCGCGGCCGGAATACCAGATCATGGGCATCGCCAACCCGGCGCAGGGACGCGTCATCGCTGAGACGATGCGCGAGCTCGGGCGCGGGCGCGCGCTCGTCGTCCACGGCGCGGGCACCGACGAGCTGGCGGTGCACGGCGAGTCGCAGGTCTGGGAGCTGGGCCGCGACGGTTCCATCACTGAGTACGTGCTTACGCCGGAGGAGCTCGGCCTTCAGCGCTGCTCACTCGAGGACCTGCGCGGCGGCGACGGCGTGGAGAATGCCGCCGCCATCCGCGCAACCTTCGCAGGGGAGGGCCCGGAGGCGCACCGCTCGGCCGTCGCCGCCGGTGCGGGTGCCATGTTCTACCTCAACGGCACAGCGCCAACCATCGCCGACGGCGTCACCCACGCCCTCAACCTGCTTGCCGACGGCACCGTGCAAGCATGGTTGCAGCAACACGAAGAGGCTGATTACAGTGCCTAAACAACTACCCACCGTGCTCGAGGGGATCGTGGCAAGCCGACGCGGCGATCTGGCAGCGATCCGCGAGCGTCTTGCCCACGTGAATGTCGCTGCACTCCCACGCTCGGAGCGTTCACTCTACAACAACCTGAAGCGCGAGGGCACCAGCTTCATCATGGAATGCAAGTCCTCCTCGCCGTCCCTCGGCCTGATCCGCGCCGACTACAAGCCAGGGGAAATCGCCTCGGTGTACTCGCGCTACGCCGCCGGCATCTCCGTGCTGTGCGAGCCCTCCCGCTTCGGCGGCGACTACGACCACCTGGCCACGGTCGCCTCAAGCACGCACCTGCCCGTGCTCTGCAAGGACTTCATCATCGACGAAGTCCAGGTCTACGCCGCGCGCTACTTCGGCGCCGACGCCATTCTGCTCATGCTCTCCATTCTTGACGACGCCAGCTACGCCCACCTCTCCGGCCTCGCCGAGTCCCTCGGGATGGACGTGCTCACCGAAGTGATTAGCGAGGAGGAGGCCGTGCGGGCTAGTCGACTCGGCGCGCGGATCTTCGGCGTGAACCACCGGAACCTCCACGACCTGTCGATTGACCTAACGCGCTCCGCCCGGTTGGCGCGACTCGCTCCTGCCGAAGCGGCGGTGGTGTCGGAGTCCGGCATCCGGTCCGTGGAGACTGTGCGTCAGCTCGGCGGGCACTCGGACGGGTTCCTGGTCGGGTCGCAGCTGACCGGTCAGCCGGACATCGACCTGGCCGCCCGGAAACTGGTGTACGGGCCAAACAAGGTGTGCGGGCTGACGTCGTGGAGCGCCGCGCAGGCCGCCAAGGCGGCGGGCGCCGTGTACGGCGGGCTCATCTTCGAGGAGTCGAGTCCGCGCAATGTTTCACGTGAAACATCGGCGGACATCATCGCACGCGAGCCGGGGCTGCGGTACGTTGCCGTGTCGCGTCGCACGTCCGGGTACGGCGAACTGATCCAGCCGGGCATCCACGCGGTGCAGGTGCACGCTCCGTACCAGGGATCGCTCGAGGCAGAACGCTCCCTGGTCGAGGGGGTGCGCACGGAGATAGGGGAGGGCGTTGAGCTCTGGAGGGCGGTCTCCATGACTTCAGGGGCTGGCGTGGAGGTTGCGCTGGGGATCCGAGGGGGCGTCGACAAGCTGGTGCTCGACGCGCGCGACGGCGGCTCCGGCGAGACCTTCCGCTGGGCCGACATCCCGGACGAGGTGCGCGGCGACTCGCTCCTCGCCGGCGGGCTGCACCCCGACAACCTTGCGGACGCGCTCGCCGTCGGCTGCTCCGGCGTAGACCTCAACTCGGGCATCGAATACCCTGCTCAGGCCGGGCGTAAGGACGCGGGCGCGTTGCGGCGGGCCTTCGAGATCATCGGCAACTACCACTACCCAAGGACAGAAAATGACTGATTACACCCACGGCGGCAGCACCATCCTGCCCGCATACTACGGCGAATTCGGCGGGCAATTCGTCCCCGAATCGCTCCTGCCGGCGCTTGACCAGCTCGAGCGAGCGTTTGTCGACGCCCTCGCCGACGAGAGCTTCATGGCCGAATACCGCGCGCTGCTGCGCGACTACCTCGGCCGACCGACCCCGCTTACCGAATGCCGCAACCTGCTCCTCAACGGCGCGAACGCCCGCATCTTCCTCAAGCGGGAAGACCTCGTGCACGGCGGCGCACACAAGACGAACCAGGTCATCGGCCAAGCACTACTGGCGAAGAAGATGGGGAAGACGCGCATCATTGCCGAGACCGGCGCCGGCCAGCACGGCACCGCGACCGCGCTCGCCTGCGCTTTGCTGGGTTTGGACTGCGTCATTTACATGGGCAAGACCGACATGGCGCGGCAGGAGCCAAACGTTTACCGCATGCGGCTGATGGGTGCTGAGGTAGTGGGCGTCGACTCCGGCGCCGGCACCCTGAAAGACGCCGTCAACGAGGCACTACGCGACTGGACCGCCACCTTCCACGAGTCACACTACCTGCTCGGCACCGCTGCCGGACCGCACCCGTTCCCCAAGATCGTCAAAGAGTTCCACCGCGTGATCTCCGCCGAGGCGAAAGCCCAGATGCTTGAGCACACCGGCGGACTGCCGGACGTCGTCTGCGCCTGCGTCGGTGGCGGCTCCAACGCCATCGGGATGTTCGCCGAGTTTATCGACGAGGAGGGCGTCGAACTCGTCGGCGTCGAACCCGGAGGAGAGGGCGTGGGCGTCGGCAAGCATGGCGCCGCGATTGCCGCCGGAACCGTCGGCATTCTGCACGGCACGCGCTCCTACCTGATGCGTGACACCGACGGCCAAGTTGCTGAGTCTTACTCAATATCCGCCGGCCTGGACTACCCTGCGGTCGGACCCGAGCACGCACACCTTGCCAAGACGGGACGCGCGCAGTACGTTCCCGTCACCGACGAATCCGCCCTGCGTGCGTTCCAGTTGCTGTCACGGCACGAGGGCATCATCCCGGCGCTCGAGTCCTCGCATGCGTTGGCGTACGCGCTGCAACGCGCGGCGTCCCACCCAGCTGACGCGGAACCGCTCACAATCCTCGTTTCCCTTTCCGGCCGCGGCGACAAAGATGTCGCTCACGTCCGTAGAACACTCGCCGAACACCCGGAATGGGTTGAAAATGTACGAAAGGAGACCAACTAACATGTCCGCCCCTACAACGTCACGTTACGAAAGACTGTTCGCCTCCCTACAGGAAAAGGGAGAGGGAGCATTCGTCCCATTCATCATGCTTTCCGACCCAACCCCCGACGACGCCCTCCAAATCATCGACGCCGCCGTCACCGCCGGAGCCGACGCCCTCGAACTCGGCGTCCCGTTCTCCGACCCCGTCGCCGACGGCCCCGCCATCCAGGCGGCACACGTGCGGGCACTCGATGGCGGAGCGACCGTCGATAAGGCACTGGCACAAGTTCGGACGATCCGCGAGCGATACCCCGACCTGCCGATCGGCATGCTGATCTACGCCAACGTCGCCTACGTGCGTGGTCTTTCCTCGTTCTACGAGGCGTTCCGAGAGGCCGGCGCGGACAGCGTGCTACTCCCGGACGTCCCTGTGCGCGAATCGGTGCCGTTCAGCGAAGCTGCTCTTGCCGCGGGTGTCGACCCGATCTACATCGCCCCTGCCAAAGCCAGCCCGCAGACTTTGGAGGGCGTCGCCGCCCAGTCCCGCGGGTACATCTACGCCATCTCCCGCGACGGCGTGACCGGCGCCGACAAGGAAGCCTCCGTCGACGGACTTCGCGAGGTAGTGGACAACGTGCAAGCCTACGGCGGCGCACCGGTGCTGCTCGGGTTCGGGATCTCCACACCGCAGCACGTCGCGGACGCAATCGCAGCCGGGGCAGCAGGCGCCATCACCGGCTCCGCGATCGCGAACATCGTGGCCAGATACACCGAACACACGCACCCGAACCCCGCGCACATCACGGACATCGACGCGCTGACCGCCGAGCTGTCCTCCTACGTCACGGCAATGAAACAGGCTACTATCAGGGCATGACTTGTTCACGACGCATGTTCCTCCTCGGCACCGCCACCACCTTCGCCGGCGCGTTCCTCGCCGCCTGCGGATCTGAACCAACCGCCGAGGTAGCCAAAACCCAAGTACCGGTCGGCAGCGCCGTCATCCTCGACGGCTTCATTATCGCCCAACCGACCGCCGGCGAGTACGTCGCATACTCCCAAACCTGCCCCCACCAGGGCCAGAAGATCACCAAGGTCGATGGGGACACTGTTCGCTGCACCGGCCACGGCTCCGTCTTCAGCATTATCGACGGCTCCGCAGTCTCCGGCCCAACGCAGAATCCACTGACCCCAGCGCAGCTGACAGAAGAAGGCGAGACGCTGAACGCGTCGATGTAAAACTGCTGATTTCTCGGCCTGCCTGGCGTGGCCTGCGTGGCTATCATGTGTGCATGCCAGGTTTTCTTCGCCGTATTGACCCCTTGCTCCTCGGCATCATCCTCGCCGCGGTGCTCGCGTTCATCGCGCCCGCCCGAGGCTCGTTTGCCGAGGGCTTTTCCATTGCTGTCAAACTTGCAATCGGTTTGCTGTTTTTCCTCTATGGTGCACGTCTTTCCACCCGCGAGGCGCTGCAAGGTTTGACGAACTGGCGCCTGCATTCAATCATCCTTGCCTTCACGTTCATCGCATATCCTTTGATCGGCCTGGCCATGCGCCCCACAACCGCTTTCATTTCCGACCCGGTGTACCAGGGGATCCTCTACCTTTGCCTGGTGCCGTCGACCGTCCAGTCCTCAGTTGCACTGACGGGCATCGCGCGCGGCAATGTGCCGGGGGCGGTGGTGGCGGCGAGCCTGTCGTCGATAGTTGGTGTCGTAGCGACGCCCGCCCTCGTTATGGTCCTGATGGGTGCCGACAGTGGCATTCATATCGATGCATCCGTGTTCCGGAATGTTGCATTACAGTTGCTCCTTCCTTTCGTGCTGGGTCAGGTCGCTCGGGCAGTGGTGCCTGGTGTTGCTGGCTTCGCTGCGCGGAAAGCTACCAAGCTTGTTGACCGCGGGTCCATTTGGATGGTCGTGTACTCGGCGTTCTCAGCCGGTGTTGTTTCTGGCGTGTGGTCAAATGTTTCTGCGCTCGAGTTGGTCTTCCTCTCTGCGGTCGCTCTGGTTCTGGTTTGCGTCATGCTGTGGGTGACACGGGTTGTCCCGGAGGCCTTGAGGTTCTCGAGGGCGGACACGGTAGCCATCCAGATGTGCGGGACGCAGAAGTCTTTGGCGGCGGGGCTGCCGATGGCGTCGGTTATCTTTGGCGGCGGTCAACTCGGTGTGCTGATTGTGCCGTTGATGGTCTACCATCTGATTCAGTTGATGACGTGCTCCGCGTACGTCTCGCGCCTTGCCCAAACCACAGCTTCGAAGGAATAGTTTCACGTGAAACATTACGTCCGGATTCATTACAGCGCTCCAGATCTTGGGGGAGAGCTTCTCAATATTGCCGAACTTGAGGAGCTGAACCCTCGCGAATGTACGATGGTTCGGATGATCGAGCTGGACCCGAGCGAGACCATTACTGGCATTTATACCGACGGCAAAGTGATTGGTCAGGCGAATGAGCCGATGTCTATCGTTCCGCACCCAGACCTGTACGCACAGTTCGAGGGCATTTCTGCGACAGCCATTGCGGTAGAGGAGTTCGAGGCGCTGTGGGCTGAGGCTTGTAGTCTGCTGGGGCATGCTTAAACCTTGGGTGTGTCCCAATCCCACGTCGGTGCGGCTTCATCCGCAAACGAATCCACACCCCACCCATCCAACTCAATCTCGGCAGCATCATCGCGATACCCCACCCGACCAGGCTCACACACCCACTGCTCACCACTTACAAACCGGAAATACAACGTCGGACCAGGCTTAACCACCCGAATAAACCCATCCGTGACCAACGAATGACACCTCGAGCACAACGGCACCAAATTCTCTACATCCGTTGCACCTCCTTCGGCCCAATCCCGAATATGATGCATCTGCAAAAACCTGGTATGCCCACAGCCTGGCACCGCGCACTTATGCCCCCACATCCCTAACAACACCTGCACCTGCTTGCTACTTGCCAAACGGCGTTTGCGCCCAAACTTGATCACCTGCCCCTGGGCGTCATAGAGCACACCCATCAAATCTGCATGATCTACCAGGTTGGCAAGCCGTGCGGCAGGCGCGGCCATATGATTCGGTAAAAACGCTCGCCCATCTGATGTCATATGCACCATCACCTGTGCCGCCGGCGCCATCGTTGCGTGTGTGGCGGCCCCGGTGCGCACCATGTGCACCATCCCCATGAGTGATTGCAGCATTAATCGTGCCGGTGGCAGCCCGAAGGTCGAGCGCATCATCTGCGCATCCGCCTCATCCATCGCGTTGTCATCCGCATAGGCGTGTGCGCCTGCGCGCAGGGCTGCTTGAAAGGCCACACCGTCGGTAGCGTTCATGCAAAACCAGCCACGTAGGTATTGGCCGTCTTCACGGATGGTCAGCCCGCAGTGTTCACCAGCATCCTGAGGTTGCCTATTGGTGGGGGTTGCGCCTGCAAGGGCGTGTACGAGGCCTTGGTAGCCAGATTCGGCGGCTATCTCTACGAGTTCGTGTTGGTTTGTGTCGGTGGCGTAGTCGAGCATGTATCGCACACTGGTGTAGTCGATGCTTCCTTGTCGTAGCGCGTCGAGGATGGTGGGAAAGGCGGTGAGTTTGCGTGCGACGGCAGCGTATTCGTAGGCGCGGGTGCGTTTCATTTTTAACACTCTGGCAAGCCATGCCCCGGTAGAAGCGCAGCCGTAGTGCTCGGCGAGGTTGTGGGTGTCGAATTCGGCGATCGCGGTCAGTATTTCCGCGTGCGAGTATGCGAACAGGCGTGCGCTTTCTACGATGGTGTTGATGATGGTGTCGGCGTCGATGGTGGTGTGCATGGTTCCCCCTGGTGTTTTGGTTGTTTTGTTTAGTATACGTGTTCGAATGGTGGTGTCAAGAGGTTTATTCAAATATTTGTTGGTGGGTGTCCGCGCGGCGGACAGTGCGCGGGGTGCTTTGCGACGCCACTTTCGAGCACGGGTGTGTGGGTGGGTGTCCGCGCGGCGGACACCTTGATGCAATCGTTAGGGTATTGAGCTGAACTCGCTCTGTCCGCGCCGCGGAATGCTACTGGAGTCGACTAAAGCTTCGTTGGAGTCCGCGCGGCGGACTGTGCGGGAGGTTGGGTTGCAACAACGGGTAGATTGTCCGCCCCGCGGAATGCGTGCTTCGCCGATGCAATTCGCGAAGTGGTGTCCGCCCCGCGGAAAGTGAACAATACTGGGTTGCAACAACGGCGAGTTGTCCGCCCCGCGGAATATCGAAACACGCAATCACCTGTCCGCCCCGCGGACAATCGGAGCCGTTCGACGGCCCCATGGGAGTAGCAAGTTCTCAACCCACTCTGACCTATTGGTCCGAGCCCGCGCAGGGCAGGGGAGCGCTGTTCCCAAATCACTTCTCGGAATCAATTGATCTCCGAAGTAACGCACAGGACGCTCCGATCGATGTTAGATGCAGACATGCCAAAACTTTGGCGAGTCCCTAACTTTAACCGATCCCACAAAGGAGCTACCCATGAAGCGTTTTACCTCCGTAGCAGCTGCTGCAACTCTGTCCCTGTCCCTGGTCGCTGGCCCTGCGTTCGCAGCGGAGGCTCAGCCTTCCGACAAGGATGCCAAGGTTGGCTCCTCGGTTGCCTACGCGCAGTGCAAGGCGAAGGCTGAGGTCGCAGAGAAGGAAAAGAAGGCTGAGGCGAAGAAGAAGGCAGCTGATGCACAGACTGCTGGTGACATCGCTAAGAACAAGGCTGATCAGACTCGTCAGGAGATCCGCGAGGAGCTGACCTCTTCTTCTGACGAGCTGGATTGTGTCAAGGAGCTGATCAACGACAAGGATTACAAGGCAGGCATTCTCGGTCTCCTGATCGGCGTTCCGGCTGCGCTCGTTGCACTTCTTGGTGTCGTTGCTGCAGTCTCCGGCGTCATTCCGGGCATTCAGCTTCCAGCGCTGCCGTTCTAATTCACTTATCGACGCCACATTCTGACCCAGCCTCTCGTATAAGGCTGGGTTTTTCAATTTGATTGGCGCCTATTAATTCCCAGTCAATAGCTCGGCCCCATCAACCCGCTCGTGGATCATCTCAGCCCCACACCACACTGTTGAGTGACAATAAATATAGGCACAACATCCCCTGGGAACGCTTCGGACGAGGCAAGTAAGTGGCAGAAATTGAAGCTTCGCCCCTACCAAGACTATGGACCAGTCTAACGTATGTGACGTTATTAAACCCTGTGGCATATACGCGAAAGCGCCCGGCCCGAAACCCGAGCCGAGCGCTAAATCTTGAAATCTACTTTGCGTTTAGTGCCAGGAACGCAAGACCACCAAGAGCCGCAACACCGAGCAAGGAACCCCAGATGATGTCGAAGGTGCGACCCATGGGCCAGCCCTTCTTCTCGTCGTTTTCAAAGGAACTTTGCAATGCGGCGGCGCCGAACAGCGTCTCTACAGCTGCTTGATCGTAATCCGCCTGGTTTTCGGCACCGGCCAGCTTGCCTGCTTGCAACAGAGCCAAAAGACCAACCGACGAGGTGACTTCGTCATCGTTGCTTGACGTGTCTGCAGCCTGCGCCGGTACAACGGCGAGCGAAAGGGCAGTGGTGGCTGCGATGGCAGCGGTAGCGAAACGCTTCATGGAAATCTCCTGAATACAGAGGGCGATATTGCCAGGGATTTGACAACAACCGCCAATGTATCAGGCAGATTTATATTCAGCAATTTCGTGACTTACAACACTAAGTTAACCAGCCCCACGTACAACCCCGTGCCGACCAGGATTGAAAGGGCGGGGGAGCGTCGCCAGGCGTGGAGGGCGAGCGTCACGAAGCCGACGAGCACCCCGGCCCACACTGGCTGATCGGAGCTGGTGAAGGTGTACAGCACGAGGACGACCATGACGCCGACGGGCATGTAGAAGCGGAGGAAGTCGAGAAGTGGGCTGCCGTCTAGCCACCCACGAAAGGCGAATGGCAGCGCCCGGAGCAGCACGGTGACCACGGCGATCGGCAGGATGACGGCCCACACCATGGGCAGGTCAACGCCGGCGGGAAGTCCGTTCATCGCTTCCACTCCAATCGCTTATCGACGCCAGGTACCCAAAAACGAACCAGCAGGACCAGGAAGTACGCGATGAGCGCCACCATCAGCATCTGCCCGGGGACGACGAAGGCTGCAACGAGCGCGATCCCAGCGGCGATGAGCACGGCGCTCATGTCTCGCGAAGCCTGGAACGCTTCGTAGGCGAGGACGATGAACAGTGCGGTGAGGGCGAAGTCCATGCCCTCGATTGTGCCGGGAAGGCGTTCGCCGGCGAGCGCGCCGACGAGGCCAGACACAACCCAGAGCGCCTGGCACATCACGTGGATGGCGATGAGGCGCGGGCCGGTGTGGCGCGTGGTCTGCTGTCGGGCGCTGATGACGGCGTAGACTTCGTCGGTCAGTGAATACATCGAATAGAGGCGACCAAACGTCGAGCGGATCGCGTCCCGCGGGTAGGTGAGGCCGTAAAAGAGGTGTCGGAAGTTCACCATGAAACCGGTCATCGCGGCGGACGCGGGACCGACACCACCGAGCACCATCGGGATTGCGAGGAACTCGGTGGAGCCGGCGTAGATAAGCATCGAGAAGACCGGCGTCCACCACCAAGCGAAACCGGATTGCACCATGAGCAGGCCGAACGCCAGCCCGAGTGGCACGACGCCGAGGCCGACGAGCCACATGTCGCGCACTCCGAGACCGAGTTCTCGCAATGTTTCACGTGAAACATTCATCTAGTTGTCCTCGATGTCGGATGGGAAGGTGGCGAAAAGGGGTAGAGGCATGGGCTGGCGGCGTAGGACGTCGGCCCACAAATCGACACTCGCGGGTGTGATGACGTCGGAGGGGAGGGCCGGGGCGACGTACCAGTCGCCGCGTTCGATCTCCTCGTCGAGCTGCCCGGCGTCCCACGAAGAGAACCCGGCGAAGAGGCGGAAGCCCTCCAGCAACTCAGAGAAGGAATCAGCCGGCTCATGCATGTTGACGTGCACCAGCTTGTTCGCAAGGCGCGTCAGGGTCGGGTGCTCGGCGATGTCGACGTCGTTGCGCGTGACGCCCAGGCCAACGGCAGCGTTCGGGCTGACGGGTCCGCCGTAATACATCACCGCCGGCTCGCTGGCGAGCGACTCCCACTCTGGCAGCACGTTCGCCACGGCGGCGTCGGAACGACGATTCAAGATGACGCCAAGCGTGCCCTGCTCGCCGTGCTCGATCACCAACACGACCGTGCGGGCGAACTCCGGCGAATACATCCCCGGGGCGGCGACGAGCAACATGCCACTGTCCGGCTCGGTGCGTTCGAGTGACGTAAACAGGCGGTCACCGAAGAAATACTCAGGCATTACGTTCCTCCCACCAAGACTTCAGCGCAGCGACGGCCTCGTCGTGCTCGAGTTCGCCGCGCTCCAGACGTAGTTCCTTCATATACTTCCAGGCCTCGCCGACCTCCGGGCCGGGCTTAAGATCCAGGATGCGCATGATTTCGTTGCCGTCAAGGTCAGGGCGGATGCGCGCGAGGTCCTCCTGCTCGGCGAGCGTCGCGATTCGCTCCTCGAGGTTCTGGTACGCACGCTGCAGGCGGCGCGCCTTGCGTGGGTTTCGCGTGGTGCAATCGGCGCGGACGAGTTTGTTCAAGCGGCCGAGGAGGTCGCCGGCGTCGGTGACATAGCGACGCACCGCCGAATCGGTCCACTTGCCTTCGCCGAAACCGTAGAAGCGCATGTGCAGGAAGACCAGCTGGCCGACATCACTAATGACGTGCTTCGGGTACTTCAGCGCACGGAGGCGCTTGCGCACCAGCTTCGCACCCACAACTTCGTGGTGGTGGAAGCTCACGCCACCGCCTTCCTTGAGGGCGCGGGTGGCGGGCTTGCCGACGTCGTGAAGCAGCGCAGCGAGCCGCAACTTGAGGTCAGGGCCGTCGTCCTCGAGCTCGGTTGCCTGGCGCAGCACCGTCAGTGAGTGCGCGTAGACGTCCTTGTGCTGCATGTGTTCGTCCTGCTCGAGCTGCAGCGCCGGCACCTCAGGCAGCACGAACTCGGCGATGCCGGTGCGAACCAGCAGGTCAATGCCCTCCCAGGGGGCGATGCCACACATGAGCTTATCCAGCTCGGCTTGGATCCGCTCGACGGTGATGCGCTGAATCTCACCTGCCATGTCGCGCATCGCGTCGAAGACGCGCGGGGCAACCTCGAAGCCGAGTTGGGAGGTGAAGCGGGCGGCGCGGAGCATGCGAAGCGGGTCGTCGCGGAAGGAAATCTCGGGGGCCTGCGGGGTGTCAAGGCGGCGTTGCAGCAGGTCACTGATACCGTCCACCGGGTCGTGGAAGATTGGGCGGAGTGCGCCGTCGACCACGTCGAGCTCGATGGCCATCGCGTTGCAAGCAAAGTCGCGCCGAATGAGGTCGCCGTCGAGGGTATCGCCGAACGTCACCTCGGGGTTGCGCGTCACGCCGTCGTAGAGGTCGGAGCGGAACGTCGTGATCTCCACTTGCTGGCCCTCGCGCACAGCGGCCACAGTGCCGAACTCGATGCCAGTGTCCCAGGTCGTCTCGCCCCACTCGTCGAGAATTTCCTGCACGGTGGGGGGCAGGGCGGACGTCGTGAAGTCGAGGTCGTGCCCGAGCTTGCCAAGCATCGCGTCGCGCACGGGCCCGCCAACAAGGTAGAGGTGCTCGCCGCGCTCCACGAAGCGCTGGGCGAGCGGCGTCAGCAAACCACTCAGCTTCTCGACGCCCTCTTCGGCCCGAACCTGCAACGCCACGACGGCGTTCGGGTCGGAGGGGTCGGGGAGATCGAACGGGCACCGGTGTGTTTCTTGAGTCTTTGTCACCTCTCACACGATACTTTGCTTCCCTGGTGCTGTTAAGTACCACAAAGGTGGCCAGTACGGATACCATGAATTGAATGACTGAGAACACTCGGCCGAAGCCGGTTCCTCCGTCGGAGCGGAAGTCTTCGAACTCTGGCGGGAAGGGGCGCGGGGACGGCGCTAACTCGAAGGCGGGGGGTGACTCCCCGAAGCGGCGGCGTGGCCGTCGGCGTGGTTCGCACGCCAAAAAGCGGGGGTCGCAGCAGCAGCGTCGCCGCGGGTCGAACCGGCGGGGGCGGGGCGCGTCGGCGCGGAAGAGGCAGCAGCGGCCGGTGGATTCGTCGCTGGAGACCCGGAACGAGACGAGCGCGGGCGGCCTGGTGGTGTCGGGTATGGCGGAGGCTGTGGACCGACACGACAAGGTGGACCTGTCGAAGATTTACGTCGCGCTGATTGGGCGGCTGGACCGTCGGGGGCGTCTGTTGTGGTCGATGCCGAAAGGCCACGTGGAGGAAGGCGAGGAGCAGTGGCGCACTGCGGAGCGTGAGGTGTGGGAGGAAACCGGGATTACCGGCGAGGCCTTCAACACGCTCGGTGTGATTGATTATTGGTTCATTTCTGAGGGCGTCCGTATTCATAAGACAGTGCACCACAACTTGTTGCGCTACGTCGACGGGGTGTTTAACGACGAAGACCCGGAAGTCACGGAAGTCGCGTGGGTGCCGATGAACCAGCTGATTGAGCGCCTGGCGTACGCGGACGAGCGCAAGCTCGCGCGGATCGCGGTGAACAGGATGCCGGACTTGGCGCGCAAGGAGGCCGCGGCCGGAAGGTTGACGCCGCGATGAGCAGCGTGCGTAGCGGAGCCGCGGCGATTGCAGTGGCGGCGCTGGGTCTGCTCCCGATGACGGCGGGCGCCCTACCAGCGCCAACGTCGCCCGAGGACCCGGCGGTGGCGTCGCAGTGGGTGAACCCGGCAGTGCGTCCGGGGGAGGGCACCCGCGCGTCCATCACGCTTGTCGACGCCCCCTCGGCCCTCAACGCCGGCGAAATGTTTCACGTGAAACTTCGCATCCACAACGAAACGGACGCGCCACTGGCGAACCTGCGCGTGGTTCCACGGCGTGGCCCGGCCACGGGTTCCGTGCTGGACCAGCGCGCGGCGACGGTCGCCTCGGTGAGCGAGTACGGCCCGGTGGGGCGCGGAGTGGACGTCGATAAGGAGTTGGGCGCGGGGGAGTCAGCAGAGGTCGAGCTGGATGTTGAGCTGCCGGGCGCGGGGACGTACCCGCTGCTGTTCGAACTCAAACAGAACCTGACCTCGCTGGACACTGAGCGCTTCCACATCTCGGTGCGCGGCGAGCCGTCGGAGGACCCGGCGCCGGCTATGACCGCGCTGTACCCGATCACCGCGCCGATTGACATCGTGCCTGGCGAGACTGGGGAAGCCCCGGAGCGCTCCCCGCTGCTGCTGAAGTCAGAGACACTGGCGAGCCAGCTCGCGCCCGGCGGGCGCCTTGAGCGGCTGCTCAGCCAGTACGAGGACGCGGTGGAGGAGCCTGGCGTCGGCTTCGCCACGTGCGTGGGGCTGGACCCGGCGCTCGTGGACACGGTGGCGCGGATGGCGGAGGGCTACCGCGTCACCACTACGCGCCCGCCGGTCGCTGAGGAGCCGAAACGGCTCCGCGACAGCTGGACCACCGACGACACCACCGCCCAAGGAGAGGTAGGCAAGGGACAAGCGGACGCGCAGGCGTGGCTGGAGCAGCTGCGCAGCGTCGCCGCGAAGGGGTGCACGGTGGCGCTGCCGTGGCAGAACGTGGACGTCAACACCCTGGCCCGCACCGGGGACGAGTGGCTGATGCGTGAGGCGTTGGAGCGCGGCCCGTTCGTGCTCGAGCGGGAGCTCGGCACGCCGGGCACGCTCAACGCCGTCATCCCGGGCGCCGGCTACATCACGCCGGACGCGGCCCCCGCCTTCGGCTGGGCCAACCACATCGATTCCGCTATCCCGGAGCACGGGCTGCAGGGGGAGTGGGAGGCTGCTCAGGCGGAGGAGGCGCAGACAAGCGAGGACGGGCAGGCGGCGCTCGACCGCAACGAGCTGCCGGACCCCGCGGACGTGTTCCCGGCGGCGCCCGCGCACCCGGTGCACGTGCTGGCGGCGCGAAGCAGCGTCGACCACCCGGGCCCCGGCAACGCCGCGTGGGTGGCGCCGGGGGTGATGGCGGTACAGTTCCAGGACTCGCTGGCCTCGGTCTTAGCGACGGTCGGCTCCGCCCCCGCCACCGTCGGCTACTCGAATGACGCGCTGCGGTACCGCTACGAGATGGACTCCCAACGGGCGCGCGCGATCAACGCGGCGTCCGCGCTGCGGCTGGCGGTGCAGGAGGCGACGCCGGAGGAGCCGGTGTTCGTGAACCCTCCGGCGAGCTGGGACGCGGACTCGGCGGCGATGCTGCTGGGGACGGTCGCCGAGCTGGTCCGGGAAGGTAAGGCGGCGCCGATGAGCTTCGGCGACTTCCTGAATGCGCCCGACCCGGCGGAGGTGCCGGCGGCGACGCGCGTGGGCACGCTGTTTCCGGATCCGACGGTGGTCTCGGACGCGGAGGTGCTGACGGCCTCCCAGCAGGCTGAGTTCACAGATGACTTAACACAGCTGCTCGCGAACGACCCGCAGGTGGCGCTGACGCGTTACGGGTTCACGCTGCCGCTGCGCCGCGATGTGCTGGCGGCCCTGAGTATGCAGGAGCGCCAGTCGCTGTCGCGGTACGACGCCGCCGTGCGCACCACGGCCGAGCGGTTGCGGGGCAGCCGCGACGTACTGCAGGCGCTGCGGGCGTCGGTGACGCTGATCCCGCCGGGCAACGTGTACACGCGGACCTCCCCGTCGAGCCCACTGCTGATCGTGGCGCAGAACGGGATGCCGCTACCGGTACAAACAACCATCCGGTTCCAGGCAGCGAGCGGCCCGATCACGCTGCACGTGCCAACCACGATGCGGATCCCGGCCCGCGGCTCGCAGACGGTACAGATGACGGCGGACTACCCGGAGGACCAGCGCAGTATTGACCTGCAGCTGTACCTGGCGGGTACCGACGGCAGTCCGATCTCGCAGCCGGTGAACATTTCTGTGCGCACGGCGGGCGCCGCCGTGGAGGGCTGGGCGCTGGTCACCGGGCTTGGCGTGCTGGTGGTGCTGATGCTGATGTATTCGGTGGGCCGTCGGCGCCGGGCGCGGGCTGCGCCACGCAGCCCAACAACACAGCAACGTTTGGACAATGAACACCCACCTTTGATTGGAGACTGACGTGGTTGAGCAACCTCGGGCTGGTACGCGTGGCCGAATCGTGCCCCCTGCGCCGCCGGCGCCGGTGCCCACCCCGCGAGAGAACCCAGAGCTTATCGACGCCACCGAGGCCGAGGCCCCGGACCGTTCGACGCTGATCGCGGACCCTTCGGCGGCGGTGCCGGATCCCGCCCCGGAGAGTAATTCCGTGGTGCGGGCGACGGGGTCGATGGCGATCGCGACGCTGATTTCGCGCATCACGGGGTTCATCCGCACGGTGCTGATTGGCGCCGCGTTGGGCCCGGCGGTGGCGTCGGCATTTAATACGGCGAATACGCTGCCGAACATTATTACGGAGATCGTGCTGGGGTCCGTGTTGACGGCGCTGGTGGTGCCGGTGTTGGTGCGCGCGGAGAAGGAGGACCCGGACCACGGGGAGCGCTTTATCCGCCAGCTGTTCACGCTGACGCTGACGCTCCTGACGGTGGTGACCATCATCGCAGTGGCCGCCGCGCCGCTGCTGACTCGCGTCTTCCTCGACGATGAGGGCCAGGTGAACGTCGCGCAGTCGACGTCGTTTGCGTATTTGGTGTTGCCACAGATTTTCTTCTACGGCATGTTCTCGCTGTTTATGGCCGTGCTGAATACGAAGGAGCATTTCCGGCCGGGTGCGTGGGCGCCGGTGGCGAACAACGTGGTGTCGATTGCGGTGCTGCTGGGGTACATGATGTTGCCGGGCAGTTTGAATCCCGCGGCGCCGGCGTCGATAGCGAATCCGCATGTGCTGCTGCTGGGCGTCGGCACGACGTTGGGTGTGGCGGTGCAGTGCCTGATTATGCTGCCGGCGCTGCGCAAGCTCGGCATTAACCTGCGGCCGCTGTGGGGTATCGACGACCGCCTCAAGGTGTTCGGCGGGATGGCCCTGGCGATCGTGACCTATGTGGGTATTAGCCAGGTCGGCTACATCGTGACCACGCGTATCGCGTCGATGGCGAGCGACGCCGCCCCGATTATTTACCAGCAGCACTGGATGCTGCTGCAGGTGCCCTACGGCATCATTGGCGTCACCTTGCTGACGGCGATCATGCCGCGCCTGTCCCGCAACGCCGCCGACGGTGATGACGCCGCCGTCGTCCGGGACTTGACGCTGGGCACGAAGCTGACGTTCATCGCCCTGATCCCGATCATTGTCTTTATGACGGCGCTCGGCCCGGACATCGGGCACGCGCTGTTCGCCTACGGCAACTTCGACGGCGGCACGGCCCGCACGCTGGGCCTGACGGTGAGCTTCTCCGCGTTTACGCTGATCCCGTACGCCCTGGTGATGTTGCACCTGCGCGTGTTTTACGCGCGGGAGGAGGCGTGGACGCCGACGTTCATCATCGCCGGCATCACGATTACGAAGGTGGTGCTGTCGTACCTTGCGCCGCTGGTTGCGGATTCGACGCAGTCCGTCGTGGTGCTGTTGGGCGCTGCGAACGGCTTCGGTTTCGTCGCCGGCGCGGTGATCGGCGCGCTGCTGTTGCGTCGGAAATTGGGCACGCTGGAGGCGCGTTCGGTGCTGCACACGTCGCTGTGGGCGGCGGCTTCGGCGCTGGTCGGTATCGCGGTGATGTTCCTGGTGCGCTGGCTCGTGCGTGATGTCGCGGGTATCGACGCCCCGTCCTTCCTCGGCGGCCTGATCGGGCTGCCGTCGCTGGGCTTCCTGCTTGAGGTGATGGTCCTCGGCGTGCTGTTCGTGGTGGCGACGGGCCTGGTGCTGTCGCGCTCTGGCCTGCCGGAGGTGCAGAACTTGGGCCGCGCGCTGGCCCGCATCCCGGGCATGGGCCGCTTTATCCGCCCGAACGAGGACGCCGCGATCGAGGTCGGCGAGGTGGATCTGCGGGATGTGTCGCAGCAGTTCCTGGCCGCCGATACGTTCAATGCGTCGCCGGTGCCACCGCCGATGTCGGCTGGTGTCGTGCGTGGTCCGCGTTTGGTACCGGGGGCGTCGGTGTCGGATGGCCGCTTCCGCCTCATCCGCGATCACGGCTCCACCACGGGCGCGCAGTTCTGGCAGGCCCGCGAGGTGTCGACGGGCCGCTCCGTGGCGCTGACGTTCGTCGATACGACGGGCATGGCCCCGATGGCTCCGGCGACGCCGCGCCAGGCCGCTATCGATGCCGCGGGTGTGTCGCGCCGCACGCGCAAGCTCGCGATGTTGCGCCACCCGGCGCTGCCGGAGAACATCGAGATCGTGTCGTATCGCACGGGCGCCCTCGTGGTCGCTGACTGGGTGGAGGGCTCCTCGGTCCGCGCCGTCGCCGAGTCAGGCCAGACGCTGCACACGGACGCGGTGGCGAACGCGCTTGCCCCGTTGGCGGGCGCGATCGCCGCAGCCCACGAGGCTGGGGTGCCGCTCGGGTTGGATAACCGCCAGCGCCTCCGTATCGACCGCGAGGGCCACGTGCGCCTCGCGTTCCCGGCAGTCCTGCCGGACGCTTCCGCAGCCGACGACGCCGACGCCTTCGCCTCCGCGCTGCAGCTGCTGACCACCAACGTGGACTCCGATGACCTCGCCGACGTCGCCAGCACCACCCGCGCCCTCGTCGACGCCGACGCCATCGAGTCCCACGACTTCCGCGAACTCGAGCGCCAACTCACCCGCGACGAAGCCGAGGACGCCCCCGCCGAAGCAATCGACCCCGTCGAGCCGGTCGAGGAGGAGCCGGAGGAGCCGAAGGACCTGCGCGGCGGTTTCGGATCTCGCCGTTACGGCCCAGTCACACTCGCGGTGTTGCTGTCGCTCGCGGTTGGCGCGGTGATCATCATCGCGGCGCTCACCGCGTACCTGGTCGGCTTCCTCTCCGGCGACGACACGAACGCGCCCGTCACGGTGGACTCGGTCCAGACCGGGGTAGAGGAGGTCGAGGAGGAGGTCACGGGCCTGCCCGTGTTGCTCACCCCGATGCGCGCGACCATCGAAGGTGCTTCCGCGCCCGAGCTTGTCGACGCCGACCGCTCCACCACCTGGACCGGCTCAGACAACGTGAGCGTCGAGCTCCGACCCGCCAAGGGCGCGACCGCCCGCAAAGGGTTCACCCTGGAGCACGTGATCGTCGATACCCCATCCAACGGCGACACCTTCCGGATCTACGGCCTGCCCGCCGGCGCCTCGTGGAACGGCGACGTCGCAGACCTGCCGCTGCTTAAGGAGGGCACGTTCCTCAACGGCGAAAACGGCATCGACGTGGAGGACTCACCGGAACTCACCGGCTTGGTCCTCAACGTTTCCGGCCAGGACATCATCCTCCGGGACGTCACCCTCATCGGGCGCACTAGCCTCCGATGATGTCCACCATGGTGGACAAGAAACGCTTCCTCTTCCGGCGCTGATGCATCACACTGGATGCATCAGCAATGGGAGGGTGCATCATGCGCAGAAAAACGGACCACCAACTCGTCCACGAATACATCGCAGGCGACATCCACGCCTTCAACCTCATCGTCCGGCGCCACGAACGCAACATGCTCGGCGTCGCCCTTCGCTACTCACGCAATGAGTGCGACGCCGAAGACATCGTCCAGGACGCCCTGCTCAAGGCGTCCCGCCACCTTTATGGCTTCCGCTTCGAGTCGAAGGTGTCTACCTGGCTGTACCGGCTGGTCGCCAACGCAAGCTTGGACCACCAGCGCCGCCGCAAGTCCGAGTACACCGTGTCCCTCGACGACCACGATGAGCTCTCCCAGGACAAGGATCCCCGCCTGGCCCACGACCCGACCGCTCACCTCGACCGCCTCATCGCCGTCAAGGACGCGCTGCGCGTCGTACCGGAGGCGCACCGGGAGGCTGTCTTCCTCATCGACATCATGGGCATGTCCCTCCAGTCCGCCGCAGACACCTGCGGCGTCCAGCCCGGCACCATGAAGTCCCGCCGGGCCCGCGCTCGCGCCATGATGCTCGAGCACATGGAAGGTGCCTGCTAGGCCAAAAGCACACGTCTGGAACAAACAGTAGACTGGCTACGTTTACACCCCTGACAGAGCAAATCTACGAGGAGTTTCCATGACCAACGAGGCCAGCGAACAAACAGAACAAATCCATGACGTTATTATTGTCGGCTCGGGCCCGGCGGGGTACACGGCAGCGCTGTACGCGGCGCGTGCGGAGCTGAACCCGCTGGTGTTTGAGGGTTACGAGTACGGCGGCGAGCTGATGAACACCACTGAGGTGGAGAATTTCCCGGGCTTCAAGGATGGGGTGATGGGCCCGGATCTGATGATGCAGATGCGCGAGCAGGCGGAGAAGTTCGGCGCGCGCCTGGAGTCGGAGCTGGTGGACAAGGTTGATCTCAGCGGTGACGTGAAGAAGGTGTTCGTGGGGGATGACGTCTACCAGGCCCGCGCGGTCATTCTCGCTACTGGTGCGGCGCCGCGTCACCTGGGCATTCCGGGTGAGGCTGAGCTGACGGGTCGCGGTGTGTCCACGTGCGCGACCTGTGACGGCTTCTTCTTTAAGGATCAGCACATTGCCGTTGTCGGTGGTGGGGATTCGGCGATGGAGGAAGCGACGTTTTTGACCAAGTTTGGGTCGAAGGTTTCCATCATTCACCGTTCGGAGAACTTCCGCGCGTCGCAGATTATGTTGGAGCGCGCCCGGGCGAATGAGAAGATTGAGTTTATTACGCATTCGGTGGTCGAAGAGGTCGTCGAAAAGGATGGCAAGGTTGGCGGCCTGAAGGTGCGTAACGTGCAGTCGGGCGAGGAGTCGGTGCTGGACGCGACGGCGTTGTTCGTGGCGATCGGGCACGATCCGCGTTCGGCATTCCTGGAGGGCCAGGTGGCCACGGACGAGGGCGGGTACGTCCTTGTCGACGCCCCTTCGACCCGCACGAACGTGCCGGGCGTGTTTGCGTGTGGCGATTTGGTTGATAACCACTATCGTCAGGCGATTACGGCAGCTGGTTCGGGGTGCCGGGCGGCGTTGGATGCGCAGCATTTCCTTGCGGCGCTTTAGAATAGAAAGAACTGTGTTCAAGGAGGAACGATGAGTGCACCTGTTGATGTGACGAAGAATACGTTTAAGGCTGAGGTCGTTGAGGCTTCGACGCCGGTGTTGGTGGATTTTTGGGCTGAGTGGTGCGCTCCGTGCCGGAAGTTGTCGCCGACGTTGGATGAGATTGCGTCTGAGCTGGATGGCAAGGTGAAGGTCGCGAAGGTGAATGTGGATGAGGAGCGTGAGCTGGGGATGATGTTCCAGGTCATGTCGATTCCGACTGTGTTGATCTTCAAGGATGGCCAGAAGGTGGATGAGTTTGTGGGGGCGCTCCCGAAGGCGCAGATCGTCCAGAAGGTTGAGTCGTATCTGTAGGCTGTCCGTCGTAGGATGGACTGCATTGTTGGTTTTGTAGAAAGGTGCCCAGTGGGTGACATTCTCCGCGTAGGTGATTCGAGTGCTCGCGTGGCCGAGGCGCGTGCGACGCTTGCGCGTTTGGGCATGTTGGAGGACTTCGATGGGGATATCGAGGACTTCAACTCGCGGCAGTTCACTCCCGACGAGATGCTTTTCGACGCCCCTTTGGCGGAGTCCGTGAAAGCATTTCAGCAGTCGCGGGGGATTATGCCGACTGGCGCTATCGATGACTTGACGTTGCGTGAGCTGCGTGAGGCGTCGTATACGTTGGGGGCGCGTGTGTTGCAGTACCAGCCGAATCAGGAGCTGGTGGGCGACGACGTGGGGCAGTTGCAGACGCAGCTGCATGAGCTGGGGTTTTATTCGGATCGTGTGGATGGGCGGTTCGGTCCGCGCACGCACGAGGCTGTGATGAACTACCAGCTGAATTCGGGCTTGGAAGACGATGGGGTGTGTGGCCCGGATACGTTGCACGCGTTGAGTCTGTTGGGCCGCAGGATTACGGGCGGTTCGGCGCACGCGATTCGTGAGCGTGAGCATGTGCGTGCGGCTGGCCCGCAGTTGGCGGGCAAGCGCGTGGTGATTGATCCGCATCTTGGTGGTGCGGATAAGGGCGCGCTTGTCGACGGCCCCTTTGGCCAGATCACGGAGGAGGAGATCCTGTGGGATTTGGCGCAGCGCGTGGAGGGCCGCATGATTGCGGCTGGTGTGGAGACGATCATCTCGCGCCCGCGTGGTGATAATCCGTCGTGTAAGGAGCGCGCTGATCTGGCGAACGGCTTCGACGCAGACTTGGTGATTTCCCTGCAGTTAGACCGTTATGCCAATGAGAAGGCGAATGGTGTGGCGACGTTCTACTTCGGTTCGGAGAACGGGACGTCGTCGATGACGGGGGAGACGCTGTCGGGCTATATTCAGCGGGAGATTGCGGCGAGGACGTCGCTACGTAATTGCTGGAATCATGCCCGGACGTGGGAGATGCTGCGGATGACGCGGATGCCGTCGGTGGAGATCGTGGCTGGCTATGTCACGAATCCGCACGATGTTGAGGTGGTGACGGATCCGCAGCAGCGTGACGCGATCGCGGAGGCGATTGTGGTGGCGGTGAAGCGCCTGTACTTGCTGGATTCTGATGACCAGCCGACAGGCACCTACTCTTTCCAGGATTTGCTCCGCCAGGAGCACCTGTAGTTAATCGGTGCCCTGGATGAGGCCCATGATGCGTTCGAAGTCCTGACGGTCGCCGAATTCGACGACGATTTTGCCTTTCCGTTTGCCCATGGTGACGGAGACTTTGGTGTCCCATTCGTCGGCGAGTTGGTCGGCGGCCCGGGTGAGGTATTCGGGCTGGGGGACGGGTTCGCGGCGTTTCTTTTGTGGGACGCCGCCTTCGTTATTCATGAGCGTGACGGCTTCTTCGGTGGCGCGGACGCTTAAGCCCTCGGAGACGATGCGTTCGGCGAGCAGGGTCTGGCCGTTGGAGGTCAGGGCGTCGCTGCCGAGCTTGAGGCCGAGCAGCGCACGGGCGTGGCCCGCGGAGAGCACGCCGGCGGCGACGCGGCGCTGCACCGGCACCGGGAGGCGCAGGAGGCGGATCGCGTTGGTGATCACTGGGCGGGAGCGGCCGAGTTTGTCGGCGAGTTGCTCCTGGGTGACGCCGAACTCTTCGAGGAGCTGCTGGTAGGCGGCGGCTTCTTCGAGTGGGTTGAGTTGGACGCGGTGGATGTTTTCCAGGAGGGCGTCGCGAAGCATGTCCTGGTCGGAGGTTTCGCGGACGATGGCCGGGATGTGCTTCAGGCCGGCTTTGGAGGCGGCGCGCCAGCGGCGCTCGCCCATGATGAGCTCGAAGCCCTCTGGCGTGTCGCGGACGACGATGGGCTGCAGCAGTCCGAACTCGCGGATGGAGTGGACCAGCTCGTTGAGGTCGTCTTCGTCGAAGACCTGGCGGGGCTGCTTCGGGTTCGGGATGATCTGCCCGACCGCGATTTCCTGGTAGCGTGCGCCGACGGGCACGGGCTGCATAACGTTCTCTGGCGTGGCGCCGACGGTGGGCGCGCCCGCGACCTTGGGCCGCTTTCCGCGCGGCGGAAGCTTGTCGCCGCCACCGGAAGCCCCGGAAGCCCCCGAAGCCCCGGCTGCCCCCGCGGCGCCGAAGATCACGTCGGAGGCCTTGCCGCCGATGCCGCCGGTCTTGCCGGTTTTGTCGGTCGCAGCGGGTGCCTGCGGGATGAGTGCTGCTAGTCCGCGGCCGAGGCCGCCTTTACGCTCTTGTGCCATGGTTATTCCTCGCCCTCGTCAAGTTGTTGGGCCACCTGGGGGCTGACGCCAATGGGCCCCGTGGTGGCGTGTGGTTGGTAGTCGCCGCGTGTTGCCAGTTCGCGGGCGGCGTCGTAGTAGGCCAGCGCTCCGCTGGAGAGTGGGTCGTAGTCGATGACGGTTTGGCCGTAGCCGGGCGCCTCGGAGACTTTCACGGAGCGCGGGATGACGTTGCGCAGCACCACTTCGCCGAATTGGTTGCGCACCTCGCCGGCGACGTCGGCCGCGAGGCGCGTGCGGGCGTCGTACATGGTGAGCACGATCGCGGAGATGTGCAGGTTGTGGTTGAGGTGCTCGCGGATCATGCCGATGTTGCCGAGCAGCTGGCCGACGCCCTCAAGCGCGTAGTACTCGCACTGGATGGGGATCATGACTTCGTCGACGGCGGTCATGGCGTTGATGGTGAGTAGCCCGAGTGATGGTGGGCAGTCGATGAAGACGTAGTCGAAGTTGTGTTCTTCGAGGAAGCCGCGTCGGATGGCGTCGTGCAGCCGGTATTCGCGGCGCACCATGGACACCAGCTCGATTTCGGCACCGGCGAGGTCGATGGTGGCAGGGATGCAGTAGAGGTTCTCGTTGTTGGCGTGCGCCTGCAGTGCTTCCTCGGGCGTTGCTTCGCCGATGAGGACTTCGTAGCTGGAGGTGGTGCCGGAGGTGTGCTCAGCGCCGAGCGCGGTGGAGGCGTTGCCCTGCGGGTCCAGGTCGATGACGAGGACGCGCATGCCTTGGCGGCTCAGTGCCGACGCCATATTCACCGATGTCGTCGTCTTGCCGACGCCGCCCTTCTGGTTCGCAACGGTGAACACGCGGGTGTGCGCGGGGCGTTGCAGCGTGGCGTTGTCCATGCTGGTGGTGTTCCTTTCCGCTATTTCCGCACGATTCGGATGAGGGTGGTCGGCTGGTCGAGGACGTCGGCGCCAACCTGGAAAATGTTCGGACTGATCCCCCCGGCTTTCTTAATCGCCCGCGCGTCGCGTTCTAGTTCTTCTGCAACACTAGCGCCTTTCAGCGCCAACATCGAGCCCCCGCGGCGCACCAGTGGAAGGCTCCAGCCGGCGAGCTTGCCCAGGGGCGCGACCGCGCGAGAGGTGACCACGTCGAACTGCTCGCCGGGCTGTTCCTCGGCGCGGCCGCGGACGACGGTGACGTTGTCCAGTCCCAACTCGTCTTTGACCTCGGCGAGGTACGTGGAGCGCTTCAGCAGCGGCTCGATGAGGGTGAACGAGACGTCGGGGCGGGCGATGGCCAGTGGGATGCCGGGCAGCCCAGCACCAGAGCCGATGTCGGCGACGGTGGTGGCGTCGTCAAGTGCTTCGGAGACCACCGCACAGTTGAGGATGTGCCGTTCCCACAGGCGGCTGACTTCTTTGGGGCCGATGAAGCCGCGCTCGGCGGCGGTGGTGGCGAGCGATTCGTGGTAGGCCTCGGCGAGCGGCAGGCGATCGCCAAAGATGGTGGCGGCTGCTGTGGGCTGTTCTGACACGGCTGTGTACTCCTTTGAATTTTTAGTCTGGCATCGACTCTAGTAAAAGTAACGCCCCCAGCAAACACTTGCTGGGGGCTGGGGGCTACCGGTTACTTGCCTTGCTGCTTGCGCTGCTTCTTGCTGCGCTTGTCCACCTTGCGTGCACCGACAACGGGAGCGGAGGCGCGCTTGGCTTCCGCCTTGGCGCGCTCCTCGGCCTCTTCCTCGGCGTCCATCTTGGCGAAGACGATACGGGTCTGGAAGAAGGTCCACACGTTGTTGGCCAGCATGTAGAACAGCAGGCCGATGTGCCACAGGAAGCCGGACGCGATGATCATGACCGGGAAGACCCAGAGCATCATCTTGTTCATCATCTGCATCTGCTGTTGCATCATGGCGGCGTTGTCACCGGATGGGGTGTTGACCTTGCCGGCAGCGCGGCGTGCGGCCTGACGGTTCATGGACATCCGGGCGTTGAGGTGGGTAAACGTCGCGGAGATGAGCACGAGCGGCAGGCACACCATGATGATGTTGGCGCGGGTGAAGTCCAGGCCGGTGAACGCCGCGAAGGCGTCTTCTGGCATGGACATGTACGCGGAGAGTGGCACACCGAAGAAGTCGGCGTCCAGGAAGGAGCGGACGTCTTCTGGGGAGAACGCGTAGTTGGCCAGGTTGCGGTTCTCTTCAACGCTGAGGCCCAGCTGGTTGGGGCCGGTGCCGGTGCGGTTGAAGGAGCGCAGCACGTGGAACAGGCCGATGAACACGGGCATCTGCGCCAGCGGGACGATGCACGAGGCGAGCGGGTTGGTACCCATCTCCTTGTACAGCTTCTGCGTCTCTTCCGCCATTTTCTGCTGGTCGTTCTTGTATTTTTGGCGGATTTCCTGCATCTTCGGCTGCATTTCCTGCATCTTGCGCATGGACCGCATTTGGTTGACCATGGGCTTGACCAGCAGGGTTCGCAGGGTGAAGGTGAGGAAGACGATGGACAGGATCCATGACAACGCCGAGTCTGGCGAGAGGATGAAGCCGAATACTTTGTGCCAGAACCACAGCACCCAAGAAATCGGCCAGTAGATGAAATTCAGCACTTTGGGGTGTTTCTCCTCGTTGGTTACTTGGTGGTCGTTCCTGTGGACGCGTCCGTACCGCTACCGGGTACTGGGTCGAACCCGCCGGGGTGCCAGGGCCCACATTTGCAGACGCGGGCCACGCTGAGCAGGGTGCCTTTGATGGCACCGTGTCGCGCGACCGCTTCGAGTGCGTAGGCGCTGCACACTGGCATGAAACGACACGTCGCACCCATCTTAAGGGGTGAGAGGTACTTTTGGTAGCAGCGTACGGCCTTCACGAGTGCCCGCGCGGCCGCGGTTGGTGGTGCGGGGATGCGTTGGCCTAGGAAGTTGTAGTACGCCATTTGTCCAGGGCTTTGCGCAGCGCGGCGTCGTAGTCGTGTGCGAGTTGCGCGCTCGTGGCGGTGGCTGAGGCGGGCAGGGCCCTCACCACGACGTCGTGGTGTAGCTCCAGCTTATCGACGCCCCCTCGCAGCACATGCCGCAGTTTCCGAGACACCGCGTGCCTGGTCACCGCGTTACCGACCTGCTTGGACACGATCAGTCCGAAACGCGGCCCGCCGTGCAGCGCAACGGCGTCGTCGGCCCGGGAGCGGACGTGGACGATTAAAGTGCGAGACCCCGCGCGCACTCCTTTCCTCATGGTCTGCCGGAAGTCGGCAGAGGAGGAGAGTTTGTGCGGGCGGGGTAACACGATGTCGCTGCGCTTCGGGCGTTTATGCCGTCAGGCTTGCGCGGCCCTTCTTGCGGCGCGCGGAAACGATTGCGCGGCCGGCGCGGGTGCGCATGCGGGCACGGAAGCCGTGCTTGCGTGAACGACGGCGGTTGTTTGGCTGGAAAGTCCGCTTAGACACGGTGGACTCCTTATAAGAGGTCACGACGGCCAGCGGGAACCCGCCGCGGTGTGCGACGCATTCCCTCCCGGGGTAGTAGCCGTCCCGGAATTGCAATGTTCAGGTTGAGATTGCCCGGCCGCGGCGCGTTGTGCGCGTTGACCTGCATGCATCACCTTCGCTGACTCGCCCTGGGTGGGCGGCCCGGTGCACTGCGTAGATGGTGCTCTCAAGCACACCGTGGGCATGTTGCTTCGCGCCCGTGGTGTGACAGACTACGCCAGACTACGCGAAAAACCGCTGGTTGTTCAAATCGACACACTGTCTTTTGCGCCGGGTGGGGCGCAGGTCCATTCGTTTACCCCCGTAATTACAAAGGTGTACTTTCGCGCAGGTGGTTGCATATTTTCGAACACCGGGGGCCGCGCTATCACCGGCCTGACGCGCGATTACTTCCCAACACGCGTACGCAATGCTCGAGATTTCCTGTGAATCACATCCGTGAAACGAGTTATCCACAGGGTTGTGGCGTGCGGGCTGTTAGACATTACAAGCTCACACCGGGTAACAATGATAAAGCACCACAATTACACACGTTCTTTCTCCACATCGCTGTGGATAACTGTGAACAACAGGTTGAGACTTTGCGGCGTAATTTGTAATTACAGCAGGTCACAGCCGGTAAAAGTTCCGTGAAAAGTTATCCACAGGGGAGGGGGAAGGCTGTGGACAACTTGCTCACCGAAGTTATCCACAGGTGTGGACAAGTCTGTGGAAGATACTGGTGAGACGCAGGTTTTGGAATTACAAAATCTGTGAAACAGCGGTGGAATGTACGTGAAATTCCACAGTTGTGACGAACGTCACTAAATGACATGTCGGATTAGGAGGAAAGCGGGACGTTGGCAGAGCAAGACATCGAAACGCTATGGCGCACCATCGTCGCTGACCTGCTGGCGCTGTCCGCGCAGCCCAGCTCACAGGTCCCGACGCTCACCCCACAAGAGCGCGCCTACCTCCAGCTCGTCCGCCCAGTCATGCTTGTCGACGGCTACGCCATCCTCTCCGCCCCCCACGCCGCCGCAAAAACGGTCGTGGAGCAGTCCCTCGCGCCGCACATCACTGCGCTGCTGGCGTCCCACCTGGGCAAACACTGCACGCTCGCCGTCTCGATCCAGGCGCCAGAAGCCCCGGCAGCACCTTCAGCTCCGCCTGCCCCCGAGGCTGTCGACCCGGCCCACATGACCCCCGGCGAGCAAATCCCAATGGGCCTCGATGAACTCGCCGAGATGCACGCCCGCCAACAGCAACAGCACCAGGCGCCGACGCACCCGACCGTCCCTAAGCGAATCCCCCGCGAAAAGCCTGCTCACGACCCCGAGCGCGAGACCAGCCTCAACCCGAAGTACACCTTTGAGAACTTCGTCATCGGCTCCTCGAACCGCTTCGCCAACGGCGCCGCCGTCGCCGTCGCCGAGAACCCGGCCCGCGCCTACAACCCCCTGTTCATCTGGGGTGGCTCCGGCCTCGGCAAGACGCACTTGCTGCACGCCGCCGGCAACTACGCGCAAGTCCTGCAGCCGAACCTTCGCATCAAGTACGTCTCCTCCGAGGAGTTCACGAACGACTACATCAACTCCGTACGCGACGACCGCCAGGAAAGCTTCAAGCGCCGCTACCGCAACCTCGACATCCTGATGGTCGACGACATCCAGTTCCTCGAGGGCAAAGAAGGCACCCAGGAGGAGTTCTTCCACACCTTCAACGCGCTGCACCAGGCAAATAAGCAGATCATCCTGTCGTCTGACCGCCCGCCGAAGCAGCTCACCACCCTCGAAGACCGCCTCCGCACCCGCTTCGAAGGCGGCCTGATCACCGACGTCCAGCCACCAGACCTGGAGACCCGCATCGCCATCCTTATGAAGAAGGCGGCCGCCGACGGCACGCAGGTCGACCACCAGGTGCTCGAGCTCATCGCCTCGCAATTCGAGTCGTCGATCCGCGAGCTCGAAGGCGCCCTCATCAGGGTCTCGGCCTACTCTTCCCTTATCGACGAGCCCATCACCCTCGACGTCGCCCAAGTCGCACTTCGCGACATCCTCCCCGACGAAGGCGACATCAACATCAACGCCTCCACCATCAAGGAGTACGCCGCCGAGTACTTCAACGTCACGATGGACCAGCTCATCGGCGCAGGTAAAACCCGTCAGGTGGCGCACGCCCGCCAGATCGCGATGTACCTGTGCCGCGAACTGACCGAACTCTCCCTTCCCAAGATCGGCGACGAGTTCGGCGGCAAGGACCACACCACCGTGATGTACGCGGACCGCAAGATCCGCAAGGAGATGACGGAGAACCGCGGCACCTACGACGAAATCCAGGAGCTCACCCAGATTATTAAGGCCCGCGCCCGCACCCTGCGTTAACTTTCGTCGCTCTCGGCGTCGCCCGCACCAAATTCCCTCACGCACCCCCAGCGACCTGGGGAAACACAAGCCCGACTCCCCAAATCCCGGAATTTGGTGCCCCTACCTGGTCTCTCAGTGCCAAAAGACGCACCCACTTTTGCCTAGCCCTTTTTCTGCCAGGCACTTTGAACACCTAGTCCATATCAGATTGCGACATTTGGCACTCCTTCCTCCCGCACCCTAAAAATCCATCCACAGACTTATCCACATCTGTGTAATTACACCGCTGTAATTCACATTCAGGGGCAAAACACCTAAGTGACTCCCACCACAAAGAGACCTACATCACACACCACAGCCCTTGTGGATAACGTGTGAATCCCCAGTGGACAACCCTTCCCGAGTTGTGCACAGATCAAATGACAGAAAATCTATCCACAACCGCCCAGAGTTATCCACATTTCTTCCACAGGCAATTGCACACCCTGTTTTCGCGTTCCGACCACGGCGAATTCGTGTAATTCCACAGATTGCACAGGACTTATTGTTGTTCCCAAGGTTTTTACTTGTAATTCCTAGAGTAGAAAGGGGACCTGTGCAGAACGGCGCACAAACGACCAACGCCCCGAAAAGCCATGAGCCAGGCGTGTGAAAACTCGAATGACAAAAAGCGCGTCCCCGCCTAGAGTGAGTACGTAATTACAAGAATCTCTACGTACTGCAAGGAGCCCGTGTCACTATGGCGGACATCCAAGACAACTTGAATTCCAACGTTTCCTTCCGCGTGCACAAGGAGGACCTGTCGGACGCGGTGGCGTGGGTTGCTCGGATGTTGCCTACGAAGAACACGCAGCCGATTCTTCGCGCGGTGTTGATTACGGCGTCGGATGAGGGTTTGGAGTTCGCGGGCTTCGATTATGAGGTGTCGTCGCGGGTGCGGATTGCGGCTGAGGTGGATACGCCTGGTCGCGTGGCGGTGGCGGGCAAGTTGTTGTCTGACATTGTTGCGAATATGCCGAATCAGCCGGTTGAGGTTTCTACGAGTGACACAAAGTTGCTTCTCGACGGCGGCTCCGCCCACTTCGAGCTGCCTTTGATGCCGTTGGACGATTATCCGCAGTTGCCGCAGTTGCCTGAGGTGACTGGCACGATCGGTTCGGAGGACCTGAGTGGCGCGGTGATGCAGGTGGCTGCCGCGGCGGGTAAGGATGACACGTTGCCGATGCTGACCGGTATCCACATTGAGGTGGAGGGTTCGACGTTGCACTTGACGGCGACGGACCGTTTCCGGTTGGCGTTGCGTTCGTTGGAGTGGTCGCCTGCTGGTGAGGGGGTGCAGGCGAAGCTGTTGGTGCCGGCGAAGACGTTGTTGGATAACGCTCGGACGTTGGATACACAGTTGGAGGAGCCGGTGCAGATTGCCGTTGGTGGCGTCGATAATGTGGGCGCGGACGGCTTGTTTGGTTTGCATGCGGGCAATCGTGAGACGACGACGCGCATGTTGGATGCGGATTTCCCGAATGTGCAGCCGTTGTTGCCGAAGGCGCATACGTCGATGGCGTCGGTGGAGGTGGCTCCGTTGCTGGAGGCGATTCGCCGTGTGTCGTTGGTGGCGGATCGGAATGCGCAGTTGAGGTTGCATTTTTCGGAGGGTCAGGTGACGTTGTTTGCGTCGGGGGCTGATTCTGGTGAGGCGTCGGAGTCGATTCCTGCGCAGTTTGTGGGGGAGGATGAGCTGCTGATTGCGTTTAACGCTGGTTATTTGCGTGATGGTTTGTCGGTGATTGGGACGGATCGTGCGGTGTTTGGGTTTACGGAGTCGTCGCGTCCGGCGATTATGATTCCGGAGCCGGAGTCGTTGCCGGAGAAGGGCGATGATGGGTTGTTCCCGACGCCGGAGACGAATTTCACGTATTTGTTGATGCCGGTTCGCCTGCCGGGCTAGTTTGCCGCGATGTACGTTTCGGAGCTTGACCTGCGTGATTTCCGTTCGTGGCGGGAGTTGCATGTGGATTTGGAGCCGGGCGTCACGGTGTTTTCTGGCCGTAATGGGCATGGGAAGACGAACATTGTGGAGGCGGTGCGCTATACGTCGATGCTCGGGAGTCACCGGGTGGCCACGGACGCTCCGCTGATCCATTCGGGGGCGAAGGATGCGCGCGTGTCGGCCACGACGGTGAATGAGGGGCGCGCGCTGACTACTCATGTGTTGATTAAGGCGAGTGGGGCGAATCAGGCGCAGATTAATAGGACGCGGTTGAAGTCGGCGCGTGAGTTGCTGGGTGTGTTGCGGACGGTGATGTTTTCGCCGGAGGATTTGCGTTTGGTGAATGGGGAGCCGGGGGATCGTCGCCGGTTTTTGGATGCGTTGGCGGCGGTGCGTACGCCACGTCATGGTGGGGTGAAGGCGGATTATGACAAGGTGTTGCGCCAGCGTAATGCGTTGTTGCGTTCGCAGAATATGGCGCTGCGCCGCGGTTATGGGGATGCGGCGGGCGCGGGTGCGTTGAGTACGTTGGATGCGTGGGATGCGCAGTTGGCGCGCTATGGGGCGCAGGTCCTGGCGGGCAGGCTTTTGCTTGTCGACGCCCTCTCCGATCACATCACGGAGTCCTATGCGTCGGTGGCGCCGGAGTCGCGTGCGGCGTCGGTGGAGTACACGTCGACGTTGGATCGGGCGGTGTTGGAGTTGACGGGGGAGGCGTCGCGGGATCCGCAGGTGTTGGAGGCGGCGATGTTGTCGGAGTTGGGGAGGCGTCGAAAAGAGGAGATTGAGCGCGGCTCAACGCTGGTTGGTCCGCATAGGGATGACCTGGTGTTGATGCTGGGTCAGCAGCCGGCGAAGGGGTACGCGTCGCATGGGGAGACGTGGTCCTTTGCGCTGAGTATGCACTTGGCGGAGTATCGCCTGTTGGCTGGTGAGGGCACGGATCCGGTGCTGATTCTGGATGATGTGTTTGCGGAGTTGGACGCGAAGCGCCGTGAGCGGTTGGTGCATGTGGCGGAGTCGGCGGAGCAGGTGTTGATTACGGCGGCGGTCGGGGATGACTTGCCGGGCAACCTTGATGGGGCGGTGACGGCGCGCTACCACGTGCGGATGGAGGAGGGGGTGTCCCACATTGAGCGAGCGTGACTTGGTGGGCACCACCTTTGATCAGTTGCGGCGCACGGCGAAGCAGCGTGGCGGGAAGTTGCCGGATTTGTCGAAGCAGGGAACGAGCGTGGTGCCGCGCCGCAGTCAGGGCAAGGGCCGTCCGGTGAAGGATATTACGGTGCCGGGGCTGCACTTTGAGCAGGAGGAACGCAGGCCGTGGCTGGAGCGGGGCCGTCCGACGGGCAAGGATGGCCGGGCGTTGCCGCGGAGTTACAAGGTGAAGTCGTTTTCGTCGCTGTTGGGCAAGGAGATCCGGAAGCGCGATTGGACGGAGAACATGGCGTATGGCTGGGTGATGGGCAACTGGGAGGGCCTGGTTGGCGCCACGATCGCGGAGCATACGAAGGTGGAGATGATTAAGGATGGCGAGGTCTTCATCACGTGTACGACGACGGCGTGGGCGACGCAGCTGAAGTACATGCAGTCGACGGTGCTGCGCGCGATCGCGGAGAAGGTGGGCCCGGATGTGATCCGGAAGCTGCATATTTATGGGCCGCGGGTGAAGAGTTGGCGCTATGGTCCGCTGCACGTGAAGGGGCGGGGTCCGAGGGACACGTACGGGTAGTCGTGGGGTTTGGTGTCCTGTTTTACGTGTAAGATGGGACGGGTTAATGACATTTTTCAGGAGGAGCGTCTTTTCCAGTGGCTGATCAACAACCTCATTATGACGCGTCGTCGATTACTATCCTCGAGGGCCTTGAGGCCGTCCGGAAGCGCCCAGGTATGTACATTGGGTCGACCGGTGAGCGTGGCCTGCACCACTTGGTGTGGGAGGTCGTGGATAACTCGGTCGATGAGGCGATGGCGGGCTATGCCGATCGCGTCGATGTGACTCTGCTCGCGGATGGCGGCGTAGAGGTCGTCGATAATGGTCGTGGTATTCCGGTGGAGATGCACCCGTCTGGTGCGCCGACGGTGCAGGTCGTGATGACGCAGCTGCACGCGGGCGGTAAGTTCGACTCGGAGTCGTACGCGGTGTCGGGTGGCTTGCACGGTGTGGGTATTTCCGTGGTGAACGCGCTGTCCACGCGTGTTGAGGCGGACATTAAGCGCGATGGCAAGCACTGGTATCAGCGGTTTGTGAACGCGCAGCCGGAGCCTCTGGAGGAGGGCGGCAATGCCCGCGGCACGGGTACGGCGATTCGTTTTTGGCCGGACCCGGAGATTTTTGAGACCACGGAGTTTAAGTGGGACACGATCGCGCGTCGTTTGCAGGAGATGGCGTTCCTGAACAAGGGCCTGACCATCACGCTGAAGGATGAGCGCGTCTCTGATGAGGAGCTTGAGCTCGAGGCGATCGCGGAGGAGGGTGAGACGGCCGCTGCGGTTGGCTCGGACTCGTTTGACGACGCCACCGAGGGTGACACATCTGCTGCCCCGAAGAAGCGCGAGAAGAAGGTCACGTACCACTACCCGGACGGCTTGATTGATTACGTCAACTACCTGAATAAGTCGAAGACGGCGATCCACCCGACGATCGTGGGCTTTGACCAGAAGGGTGACGGCCTTGAGGCTGAGGTGGCGATGCAGTGGAACAGCTCGTTTAAGGAGTCTGTGCACACGTTCGCGAACACCATTAATACGCATGAGGGCGGTACGCACGAGGAGGGTTTCCGTGCGGCGTTGACCACGCTGATGAACCGTTACGCGCGTGACCATAAGCTGCTGAAGGACAAGGAGCCGAACCTCACTGGTGATGACTGCCGTGAGGGCCTCGCGGCCGTGGTGTCTGTCCGCGTGGCGGACCCGCAGTTTGAGGGCCAGACGAAGACGAAGCTCGGCAATACCGAGGTGAAGGGCTTCGTGCAGCGCGCCGTGAACGAGAATCTGTCGGATTGGTTTGATGCCAACCCGGCGGAGGCGAAGGCCATCATTTCGAAGGCTGTGTCGTCGTCGCAGGCGCGTCAGGCGGCGCGCAAGGCGCGTGACTTGGTGCGTCGTAAGTCGGCGACGGATTTGGGTGGTCTGCCGGGTAAGTTGGCGGACTGCCGTTCGAAGGACCCGAAGCTGTCCGAGCTGTTCATTGTTGAGGGTGACTCAGCAGGTGGTTCGGCGAAGCAGGGCCGCGACTCGATGTACCAGGCGATTCTCCCGCTGCGCGGCAAGATCTTGAACGTGGAGAAGGCCCGCATGGACCGCGTGTTGAAGAACGCGGAGGTCCAGGCGATCATTACCGCGCTGGGTACTGGTATTCATGAAGAGTTCGATATTTCGAAGCTGCGCTACCACAAGATTGTGCTGATGGCGGATGCTGACGTCGACGGCCAGCACATCGCGACGCTGCTGCTTACCCTGCTGTTCCGCTTCATGCCGGAGCTCATCGAGGAGGGCCACGTCTACTTGGCGAACCCGCCGCTGTACAAGCTGAAGTGGGCGAAGGGCGAGCCTGGCTACGCCTTCTCCGACGCGGAGCGTGACCAGTTGCTCGCGGAGGGCCTGGAGGCCGGCCGTAAGATCAACACGGATGACGGCATCCAGCGTTACAAGGGTCTGGGTGAGATGAACCCGAGCGAGCTGTGGGAGACCACGCTTGACCGGGATCACCGTATTCTGCGTCGCGTTGATGTGGAGGATGCCCAGCGCGCTGATGAGCTGTTTAGCATCCTGATGGGTGATGATGTCGCGGCTCGCCGTTCCTTCATCACCCGCAAGGCGAAGGACGTCCGCTTCCTGGACGTCTAGCTTTCCATCTGCTTTTCGACGACCTCTCCGATCCGCGGCAGCGCAGGCCCCACAATTTTGGCGGCCTTGCTGCGGAAGGTGGCGTAGATCTTCTGTACGCCGGCTGGCATGGAGTCGCGGAGGTTGTCGCCGAGTGAGACGAGTTCTGTGACCACGTCGTCTTCGTGTTGTGCGAGGTATTCGCCAAAGGCGGCGTGGTCGCTGTTTTTGTAGTCTTCCCAGCGGGGGTTGAGCTGCTCGAGCAGCTGGGGGAGTACGGTGTTGATGCCTTTGTGCAGGATCCGGGCGTCGACTTTCTTTACGCCCGCGATTGCGGAGCGCAGCGCCATGCCGGTGAGTCCGCTTTGGTCTGCGACGGTCTGGTCGACCACTCCGGCGAGCGCGTCGACGATTCCTGGGCGGCGCCCATTGTGCAGCAGTGCGTTGAGTCCTTGTGGTGTTTCCATGCCGTTGATTGTATGACAAATGCGACCTGCCCCCCGGCAGGTCGCATTGTTACGTTGAGCGTTGCGGCTCTTCCGCCACAGCAGTCACACAGGACACTGTAACCACAACAGGAACAAACTTATCATGAGTCACAGCGGTTACATATTTGGGGTGGGGTTTAGACCTTGGGCAGCATCTTCTGCAGCTCGTTGAGGTCGATCTTGGAGAAATCGAAAATGCGGTTACCCTGCGAGGATCCCATCACGCCCGAGAGTCCTGCCTGGCGCGCGAGGTCGTCGACGGCTGCGCGCAGTGGGGGGACGGCGTCGACAATGACTTGGCCAACCAGCAGCGTGAGCAGCGCAGCGATGGTCAGCGAGACCGGCGCCGAGCCCGTGTATGCGCTGCCGAGCGGTGGCTGCTTCGGTGGGGTGACGGTCGGCGTGATCACCGGCGTCGGTTTGGAGGATCCGGAGGACCCCGATGGAGCGGTGGTGGCTTGCGGCGCGACGATCAGCGACGCCGCAAGCCCGCCAGCGAGGACGAGAGCACTCATTTTCTTCATAGTGCTTAGAATATCGTCCCCGCGCGAACGGTGTTAGCGAAGCAGCGCGTTGATGTCGACGTACTGCAGCACATAGTTCGCCGCGCCGGCCAGCAGACCGAGCAGCGCGAGCACGCCAATCACGATGCCGATGGTCGCACCCGTGCTCGAGCCCTCCTCGTTCGAGGAGGAGCTGCTGGAGCCTGAGCTCGAGCCCGTGTCACCACCCTTATCGTCGTCCACTCCGCCCGCAACCGTGGCCTTCAGTTTGTAGTCCTTCGTCGACCAGTCGGGGAACGTCGCGGTGACGGTGTAGTCGATGGAGGCGCCAGGCTTCGCGTCCGCCGGAGGCGTAATCGTGACCTCACCTGTGTTCGGGTCGGTGGCGAACTTCCAACCGTCGTACGTACCGTTCGGGCCCGTGAACTTGGTGCCTGCGGGAACGTCGCCGCTCGGGCGCTGCACGATCGTGCCGCCAGCGTTCACCTTCTGGTTTTCAAAGTCGACGTCGGTCTTGTCCGCCTGGGACTCCTTCGGCTTTGCTGGCGTCGTAGTGTTCGTTGGCGCGGTGCCGGTCGGTGCGGCGCTCGTTGGCTGCTCGCTGGTGGACGGCGCCGTGGTGGTGCGCTCTACGTAGACGGTGACTTCGTGAATCTGCCTTGACTTGTCTGGGAAGACCACGGTGACAGGGAAGCTCACAGTGGTACCAACCGTCGCGTCCGCTGGTGCAGTAATTCGAATCTCACCAGTCTGACTGTTCGTGGTGGCGGACCATCCTTGCTGCGACCCGCTCGGCCCGTTGAACTTCGTGCCCGCCGGGAATTCGCCCTTCGGCTTCAGCGTCACCGAGTCACCCGCGTGCACCGGCGTGCGCGCGTACTCAATCTTGGTCGTCTCATTCTGCGGCCTCGAAGGCTTCGTCGAGGTCGTTGGAGTCGTCTCACTTGTCGACGCCTCTTCGCTTGTCCGCGGGGCGGAAGTCGTTGGCTCCTCGCTTGTCGGTTCGCTTGTCCGCGGGGCGGACGGTTCCGCTGCGGAAGTCGTCGCCTT
>NZ_JAGPYU010000012.1:0-69580 GCF_024453945.1 Corynebacterium sp. CCUG 61414 | reverse complement strand
GGGGAATATCGTGCGGGGACATGGGTGCGGACCTCCTTCGGGTTTTGGCCCACAACCAGCCTGCCACCTAGGGAAAATCCGGGAATGTGGTGCACATACAAAGGAGCGAGTGCCAAAAGACGCAACACCATACCTCTAGCCCTTTTCTGGCCTGCGGGAATACAAATGCTCGTTTTGCGAATTGCGTCCTTTGGCACTCGCGCACTCGGGGCCCCCAAAACCAAAACAACGCACCCCAGGCGAACCCAGGGTGCGTTGTTTTTAATTGGCGGTAGCGGCGGGATTTGAACCCGCGGAGGTTTTACCCTCACTCGCTTTCGAGGCGAGTACCTTCGGCCGCTCGGACACGCTACCGCAAACCAGAGTAACGGTTAATGCCCGAGCAACCAAATCAAGGCGGGGACTAGTCGTTCAGTTTGTCCTCGACCTTGGCGGCTACCTCGTTTGCCTTGTCCTTGACGGAATCGGCAGCCTCGTTGACCTTATCCTTTGCATCGCCAATGAGCTGGTTGGCCTTGCCTTCGTTCTCGAGGGACTTGTCGTCGGAAAGCTTGCCAGCTGCTTCCTTAGCGGTGCCCTTCAGCTTGTCTGCTGCTCCTTCAAAAGCCATGAGATTGCTCCTTTTCGTTTCGTTGTAAGCTAACGGTTCCCCATGGTAGCCACTTTGGCAGGGCGGCGCTGTAACGATTCGGTTAAGTATTAGCGCAGGTCCCGGAAAAATTCGGCGAGCAGTGCCGCATTTTCGGGTTCCATGATCCCGCCGCGGACTTGGATTTGGTGGAGGTGGTGGGGGTCACGGAGGGCGTCGAATAGGGAGCCGACGGCGCCGGTTTTGGGCTCGAAGGCGCCGAAGATTAGCGAGTCGATGCGGGCGCCGAGCAGGGCCCCGGCGCACATGGTGCAGGGTTCCAGCGTGACGACGAGCTCGCAGCCGTCGAGTCGCCAGGTCCCGAGGGTGCGCGCGGCGTCCCGGATGGCTTCGACTTCGGCGTGGGCGGTGGGGTCTTGGCGTTGTTCGCGCCGGTTGACACCGCGGCCAATCACTTCGCCGTCGGCGTCGAAGACGAGGGCGCCGACGGGCACGTCGCCGGGTGGGGTCGTGGCTGCGAGGTCGAGCGCTTGTTGCATGCGGGCGGTGGCGCGCCGCTGCCAGCTAGAGGAAACCAAGCTACCGCAGTGCTTCTTGGAGTTCGTCGGCGAAGCCGAGCGCGTCGGCGATGTCGTCGATGAGGTCGGCTGGTTCTTCGTCGGCGTCGAGAAGGAGGCTGAGGCGTTCTTCGGTGAGGCCGAGGTCGGCGAGGATGTCGAAGTCGCCGTCGGCCCAGCTGTCGGTGTCGTCGAGGTCATCGGGGTCGATGTCGGGGATGTCGCAGCCGGCTTCTTCGAGGGCGTCGGCGGCGTAGTCGTCGTCGACGGCGATGGGGGCGTCGCTCAGCAAAATGCGTGCCCGATTCGGCCCTGGGCGCAGCACCACAACGTACTCATTTTCGACGTTGAGCAGCGCAAACGCCGGACCTTCGCTGCGGAGGCGGCGTACTGCGGCGATGGTGTCTTCCAGCGAGTCGAAGTTGTCGTTGTAGCGGTGCACGGACCATGCGCCATCGTGCTGGGCGACTGTCACTGCGTACCCGTCTGGAAATTCCTGTGCCATGTCTCACGACATTAGCCTGCACGCAGTGAATTTGTCACTAGAATGTGAAACCGTGACTGCCTCTTTCCTACATTCTTCGCGCCACCTGCCTCCTGTCTGCATTGTTGGGCTGGGGTTGATCGGTGGCTCCATCATTCGCGACCTCACCGCGGCTGGCCACGATGCGTTCGGCTACACGCACTCGAATGCGGGCACGAGGGCTGCGCAAAAAGATGGTTTCGACGTCACCAACGACCTCGAGGCCGCACTGCAGAAGGCAGAGGCGCAGCAGGCCCTGATCGTGATCGCGGTACCGATGGATGCCGTGGCGACCGTCCTTGACGCCATCGCGGAGCACGCCCCGAGCTGCGGCATCACCGACGTGGTGAGCGTGAAGCAGCCCGTGTACGACCTCGTGCTGGAGCGCGGTCTTGAGGAGCGCTACGTTGGCGGGCACCCAATGGCCGGCACCGAGTTTTCCGGCTGGTCGGCGTCCCAAGAGGGGCTGTTCCAGCGCGCGGCGTGGGTGGTGACGTATGACTACGCGGAGAGCGTCGACAAGGTGCCGCAGACGTGGGCGAGCCTGTTCGCTGACGTGTGCAACCTGGTCGCGGTGACGGGCGCTGAGGCCGTGCCGGTGTCAGTGAAGCGCCACGACGAGGCAGTGGCCCGCGTGTCCCACCTTCCGCATGTGATCGCGGAGGCCCTGTCGGTGGTCGGGGATCGCGGCGGCACCCTGGCGCAGTCGCTTGCGGCTGGCTCATTCAAGGGCGCCACGCGCGTCGCGGGCACGGACCCGTCGCTGGTCCGCAACATGTGCGAAACCAACGCGGAGAGCCTCGTCAGCATCATCGACGAGTTCACCGAACTTCTTGCCGACGCCCGCTCCGCCCTCTCCGCCGACGCTCCTTCCATGAAGCGCCTCGCCGAGAACGGCCACCGGGCGCACACCCGTATGCTGGCACGTTCGGGCGCGCGACGTGAGTCGGTGTCACCGGTGAAGATTTCTTCGCGCCCTGTGATGCGCCTGCACCCGGGCGCGCCAGGCTGGGTGAAGCAGCTGCGCCAGATCGAGTCTCTGGGCGGGCGCGTCGAGGTGTTCTAGCTCGCGTTTGCTGGGTATGACGAAGGCCCGAGGGGATCACTCCCTTCGGGCCTTTACTCTGTACTGCTAATGCGCTTTATGCGTCGCGGCGACGTCCCATGAAGACGTACGCGCCACCGATCAGGAACAGCACAATGCCGAGCGTGATCACGCCGGACATCGGGGTACCGGTATCGGCGAGGTCCCCGCTGCGGGTCGACGTGGTCGTCGAGGAGGACTTGCTGGAGCTACGCGACGTGCTCTTCGCCGTGGAACGGGACGCTGCCGTGCTTCGGGACGTTGCGCTGGTGGTGCGTCCGGTGGACACGGTGCCGGAGCTCTTCGAGTTAGAGAACGTCGAGGTCGTCGAAGTCTTCGAGCTTGTCGACTTCGAACCTGCAGCTCCCGCGCCTGCACCCGCAAGGGCACCGAACGCGCCGAGCAGTGGCTTGACTTCCTTGAATACCTCAAGGATCTCCTGCGGCTTGGACATCGTGCTCGTTGCGCGGGTGTCCTTGTTCAGGGTGATTTCCTTGACCAGGTCGTCCTTCTTGATCTGGATGGATTTGTTCTTGTAGCCTTCCGGTGCCTCTACGAGGCGGACAGTGAAGCTCTTGTCGTTGAGCTCTGCTGGCAGGGTGGTAGACAGGTAGCCGTCGGCGTCGGTTGCGCCTTCGAGTTCGAGGTTGTCCAGGCTCGGGACGACCAGGCGTGCGCCCTCGACCGGCTTCTTCTTTTCACCAGTGCCGGCGTAGATCTCGACCTCGAGCGTGCGCTGCTCGGTGGCCTCTTCCTTCTTAGTGGTCGTGGTCTGAGTCGTTGTCGTTGCAGGCGTCGACGTCTCCGGGGTCGTTGGCTCAGTAGGCTTCGGCGTCTCCGTCACCGTGGACTCGGACGCAGGCGAATCAGATGCAGCCGTCTTTTCATCCGTGTTCTCCGCAGGCTTGTCCGACTCCGCGGACGGCGTCTTCGTGTCCGACTCCTCACCAGCGTGCTTGATGGCGGTGAACCCGAACTTCTTGTCGGTGCCGAGTACCTCGCTGAGCGTGTCGTCGCCGTCCTGGGAGAACGTGGCCACGAGCTCGTCGCCAGGGCCGATCTTCAGCTGCGTCGGCTTGAACTCGACGGTGTTGCCGTCCTTGTCGCCAGCAACGAAGACGTCGGTGTCCTTGGTCACTGCGTAGGCAACCTCACCCAGACGGTCGATGCCCTCGGTCTTCACGCCACGCGCCACCTTCAACGTGGTCACGCTGAGCTTGTCGGTGTCGGTGTTCAGGGTCCACAGCGCTGGCTTGCCGTCGAGGGTTTCAGCGTATGCGTGCAGGTACTCCCCCTTCGGGTCGACCTTCTTGGAGGCCGTGCCCCACGCACCGGGTGCCTTGAAGTCCTTCGGCTTGCTGAAGGTATCCACCGACACCTTGTGCTCGGTGAACACCGGGGTGGAGGCCGTGCTCAGCTTGTCCAGGTCGATGGCGTAGTAGCTGTCGCCGTCCTTGGCCAGCTCCTCCGACACAATCAGGCGACCATGAGAGGTAATGGTTGCCGTGGTGATGTCGGTTGGAAGTGCGCCGTGCTCGACGCGTGCAGCCCCAAGATCCTCGACGTTGCCCGTCGCCGGGTCGATCTTCAGCAGGTGGTTCTCCTGCGGCGCGGTGGACAGCGCGTAGACGCTGCCGTCGGTTGGGTGCCCCGCCACCGCCGTGTACGTCCACGCACCGGACTCGAGCTCTACACCGCTCGTGCCGGTTCCCGGCTTATCGCTTGTCGACGCCTTCTTCGCCTTCGCTGGCGTCGTCGCCACTGCTGGCGCACCCGCGACGGACGGAGAAACGCTCACGGTTGGGGTGGCGCTGGCGCTCGGCGTCACGCTGGAGGAAGCAATGCTCGAAGGAGCGGTTGCTGTCGTGGTGACGGGCGCCTGGGTGGGCGTCTCGGTCGTGGTGTCAGCGTTCGCTGCCACTGGGACGAGTGTGAATGTCCCGGCGAGTGCGGACGCCATCGCCAAGCGGCCGTAGTAACCAGCGGTCTTCGAAATTTTCATTGTTCCCTCTCGTATAGGTTGCGGGGCTGCAAACCCAGTAATCCACCATTCAATGTACAAAACGATGTGGTACTTCTCAAGCAGCAACCCGCCACCATTTTCGTGGTGGCGGGTTGCTTTTCGCTCGTCCTTAGCGCTTTGGGCTAAGAGACCTTTTCCTCACTAGGGGTCTGCTCTTTCTTGCTGGAGCTTTCACCCTTGCTGGAGCCGTCAGCACCAGCTTCGCAGGCTGCGTAAGCAAGGCCCACCGCGATGGCACCGACCGCGACCAGGATGATGGCCAGCACTGCCGGACCCGCTGCTGGGTGCAGCTGCTCAAGCTGGCGGCTGATCTGGTTCATCCACGCCGGACGCTCGATTGCGAGCTGCGGCATGGCCTGGTTGAACTGCTTGACCACGGCGTTGAACTGATCCTCGTAGATGACCAGGCTGCCCGCCATCGCGCCGACCAGCAGGCCGAGCGGGATGAGGTACATCGCCGGGTTCGAGGCGGAGGAGGTCTCCGTGATGCAGCGCCCAAGGGAGCTGCCTTCCTTCGGAACTTCCGCCTTCACCAGCTGGATGCTGAGGTCCGTCGGCTGTTCTGCTTCGACCTCGAACAGCTTGGTGGTGATCTTCCCACCCTTGGCTGCCTTCTCGGTCGGGATGCCGTACTCGCCAGCGATTTTCATGACGTCCTCGGACGGGTTGGTCACGCGCAGCTTGTACTTGCCTGGCGTGACGTTGCCGTAGGCAAACTTTCCGTTACCGTCGACGGTTGCGCTCAGGGAGGTCTTGTTGTCCTCCGAGATGAGCTCAACCTTCGCCTCCGTGAGCAGGCCAGCCGGCAGGCCGCTGAGCACACCATCGATGTAGCCCTTCGGGGTCTTGCCCTCAGACACAATCACGTGTGCGTTACCCCACGAGTTCTTGTTCGGGGTAACCGTCAGGATTGACGGTGGGTCCTCCTCGTAGATGCCCTTCTCTTCTTCAATACCTGGGCTACGACGCGGCTGGTCAAGGTCGGCCTTCACCAGCGCCTTGTTGTGGTGACGGGTGCCTGGCTTCAGCGGCGGTAGCGCAGCGGTGAGGAAGACGCGCTCGCCTGGCAGCAGGGTGCGGTTCCAGTCGCTCGGCAGGTCGATTTCCATCGGCTTGCAGTCGTTGGAATCGTCTTCACTCGTGCCTTCCTTCCACTCGCAGACCTCGTCCGTCAGGGTGACGTTGTACATCGGTGCGGCGCCACGGTTCATGATCTCGTAGGTGAAGTACATGTCTTCATCCACATCGAGGGACACTGGCTTGTTCTTATCCACACCGAACCGTGCGTTGACCTTCTTCTCCACAGAGGCAGAACCAATTCTTGCCACTGCGTTATCAGGTGTCGACGCCACCATCTGCCCCTTGCTGCCCGTACCGCGGGCCGTCGCGATGTTGTTCACAACGGACATGTCCTTCTGCGGCGGAATCTTCGCGGAGGCAAACACGTGCTCGCCCGGCTCCAACGTGCGATTCTCTGGCTTCTCCCAGCCCTCAGGCCAGGTGATCTTGGCATCTCCCAGGAATGGGTCATCCAGGGTGATGTTCTTGATGATCTCGTCGGTCTCGTTGGTGATCACGAAGCCGTAGATCAGGTCCCAGTCCTCAGGGAGGATCGGGGCACTGTCCATATCGTCGGCGTCGTACCCGCGGACACGCTTGCTCAGCTTGAGCTGCTTCTCCGTCAGGTGGACGCCCGGGATTGCAACGTCCTGGCCAGGCTTGACCGGAACGTACATTGGGTCGACGTTCTGGATACCCTGCGGGGTGAACACCTCGATGGTGGAGGTACCCGGCAGCGCCTTGTCAAAGACGAACTTGCCGTCCTTGTCGGTCGCGACCGCGCTGGTCTCACCACGCGGGTCGGTCGCGGTCACGATGACGCCCTCGACTGGGTTGCCGGAGCCGTCGTCAACAACACCTTCGACGTTGCTTCGCGGTGCCTTGATGCTGACGAGGCCAAGCTCAATCGCCTTGTCCTCAGTAACAGTGACCTTCTTCGGCCAGCCCTTCGGCTTTGGCCAGCCATCTGGGACGTCGAGCTCAATGGTGTACTCACCTGGCTCAAGGCGATCCGTGGTGAAGTAGCCGTCCTTGCCAATCTTCACCGCTGGAAGTGTCTCGATAGGCTTGCCGTCCTCGTCAAGGCGTGGACTGCCGTCCTTATTCTTTGCGGTGCCCTTGATGCGAACCGTGCCGCCCTTGATTGGGTAGTTGCCGTCATCAAGGAGCCAGCCGCTGATCGTGCCTGGTGCTGCACCTGGCTTCGGGTTCGGCGTCGGCTTGCGCTCGAGGTAGACCCGCAAGTCGTCGTTCGTCTTGCCAGCCTCAACAACGACACGCTCGTAACGCGGCGTATTGAAGCCCTCCGGTGCCTCCACCTGGACGACGTACTCGCCCGGCTCGAGACCGGAAGCGGTGAAGATACCGGAATCGTTCGTGGTGACCTGCGTAGATCCGCCACCGAGGCGGAGGATGTTCACCTTCGCGCCAGCAATCTGCTCGACTGGCTTGCCCTCGCTCACGCCGAGCACGTTGCCCTGCAGGGTACCCGTGGTCGGGGTGTTCTCAACTGGGATCCTCTCCAGTTTGATGTCCTGGGCATAGTTGTCCAGGCTCGTCTCGATGACAACGGTGATGTCCGCACGCTCGAGGTAGCCCTCCGGCTGCGCGATCTTCAACTGGTAGTTACCGGTTGGGATGCCGTTGCGACGGAACGAACCGTCAGCGTTAATAGCCACCGGGTAGCGTCCAGCGTCGCCAACAAGAACCAGGCCGGTCTGCGGCAGCGGAGCATTCGTCGCCTTGTCGTAGACACCACCGATGAAGCTACCGGTTTCGGCCTCCACCTCGCTCTTCTTCAGCGTGATGGTCGGGACGACACGCTCCTTACCGGCGTCGATCTTGACCGGGATGTTGTCCACCGGTTCGTAGCCAACAGGCTGGGTCACCTTGAGACTGTAGGAGCCTGCTGGGATGGTGGCGTCGTCAAATGTGCCGTCTTCGGCGACCTTGACGTCGATGGTGTTGCCCTTGCCGGAGGTCGGCTCGAGCGAGATACCAACGTTCGCAACCGGTTCACCGGCCTCGTCCTCAACGTTGCCCTTGATGGTGCCCTTCGTCGGCTTCGTCTCGAGGGTGATGTCAAGAGCCGTTTCCTCGGCAGGCTTCACCGTGGCGGTCAGACCGCGAACCGACTTGAACTTCTCCGGCTGCACAACGTCAACCGTGTAATCGCCCACCGGGACCTTGGTGAAGGAGAACGTGCCGTCTTCGGCAGATTCAGATTCGATTGGCTGCTGGCCTGCTCGCTGCAGCTTGATCTTGACCTTGCCAACAGGCTCGCCGTTCTCGTCACGGACAGTGCCTGCAACGTCGCCGATCTCGGCGGTGAACTTAATCACGCCCAAGTCAGCTTCCTTGCCTGGGTAGACCGTCAGTGGTGGAACGCTTACGCGCTTGTAGTTGTCCGGGGACTTGACCTCAACATTGTACGTACCTGCTGGTAGCTCTGGCACGGCAATGTTGCCTTCGTTGTTGAATTCCAGATCGATTGGATCGCCGGACTCCGGTACCAGTCGGATCTCGGCACCGTCGACAACCTTGTTGTTCGAGAATTCGACCTTACCCTTCATGCTGCCTGGCTTGCGCTGCAAGGAGACCTGGACAGGATCCGTACCCTGGCCAAGCACAACCTCGAAGCTTTCGCTCTCACCAGCGAGGTGGGTGTCAGTCTCCTCGACCTTCACCGTGTAGGTACCCGGCTCCATCTTGTCGAATGCAAAGCTACCGGACTTATCGGTGGTCTGGGTCTTTACTACCTCACCGTTCTGGATCAACTGTGCTTCGACGCCTTCGATGGCATTGCCGCCATCGTCAAGCACGGAGCCGTTGAGGCGCTTAAGGTCTCGGGTGACCTCGATGGTGATCTCTTTCTGATCACCTGGCAGCAGACCGTTCACGGTGAGGTTGTTACCGGTGTACTCGCTAGTCTTCGGGACCTCAAAGGTTGCGTTGCCTTCGCTGAGGCCCTCGACGACGAACTTGCCGTCCTTGTCAGTCGTGACTTCTTGCGTGCCTTCGTTCGTCACCTTGACGGTGGCGCCAGCAACTGGCTGCTTGTTTTCGTCGACGACGGTACCGATCACCGTCGCGGACTCGTTGGTCACCCTGACGAATTCCTTGTTATCAGCTGCTGTGGTGCCAGGCTTGATGGTGACGCCGGACTTCGATCCGCCCTTGTGGCGATCCGTTGGCTCAACCTCAATCGTGTAAGTACCTGGGCGCAGCTCGTTGAACTCGACCTTGCCGTTCACGTCACCGGTGCCCTTGGTCTCTGCACCGTTTTCATCAATCAGCTTGATGACTGGTGACGAGATAGCACGGCTCTTCTCATCCATGACGTGGACCGTCATGGATGCATCTTTACGACGCAGCTTCACATCGCGAACGACGTTGCCCGCTGCATCGACCTTGAGTTCAATAGCCTGGGCCTCGTCGTATGCTGCAGAGTCTTCAATGGTGACCTTGTAGGTACCGACTGGAACCTTATCGAAAGCGACCTTGCCGTTTGCGGTGGTCAAGTCCTTGTTGATTTGCGTCTTGTAAGCGTCAGACTGCGTGCCCTTAAGCCGTACCTTCACACCGTTTACTGGCTGCCCTGCATCGTCAGTGACGTTAATCGTGACGGTGCCCGGGTTACGCGTGACGATGTAGTTAGCGCGGCCACCTGCAGCCCACCTCACGGTGACCTTACCCTGCGTCGAACCATGAGTGTCGTTTGCCTCAACCTGGACGATGTACTCACCAGCAGGCAGGTTGCCCGAGGTGTACACGCCGCGCTCGCCTTCGGTCCAGGTAGTGTCAACGTCCTTGAGAGTCAGCTTTGCGCCACTGACTAGCTCGCCGGCCTCATTACGGACGGTCGCGACAATTGGAGCGCGATTTTCCTTGAGGTCAAACTCAACCTTTGCAGCCTCTCCAGGCTTGACGGTGACAGACTTGGTCGTCTCGTCGAAGCGGCCATCACCCGAGTTTCGGACCGTGACCTCGTACTTACCTGGCAGCAGCTTCGCGGAACCGGTATTTGCAAAGGAGAACTTACCGCTCGAGTCAACGCCACCGAAGTCGATGTACGCGCCGTTCTGGCCCTTTGCTTCCACCGAGACACCACCCGAAGCAGGCTTCCCGTCGATGCGGACGGTGCCTTCAATGCGGGAGGTTGCTCGGTCGACCTTGATGTCTTCGACAGTCTTCCTCTCCGCTGCCTTGAGCGCGGAGAACTTCTGCGAGGCCTCTGCGTAGGTGCCGTCACCTGCGGCAGCAACGGTTACCGAGTCAGTACCAGCCGCGACCCTGTTAAAGGTGTAGTAGCCGTTCCAGTTCGTACGAACCGTCTCATTGCCAACTCGAACTTCGGCATTCACCACTGGCTTGCCATCGTCGTAGATGACGCGACCGTTGATCTCGCCTGGGTTCTTCTTCAGCGTGATCTCCTGGACTTGCATGCCATTCTTGGGATCAATCGTGACGGTTCGAGGAGCATTCTCGAACGTGTACTTGTCGCCCAGGTCGCCCTTCGGAGAAGTCAGCTTGAGATCGTAGGTGCCTGGGTACAGCACCTGCTGGACAAAGCCGTTCTTATCAGTGACGCCCTTACGTCCTTCAGCCCCGTTTGCCTTCTTATGGTTCGGGCTCGGAGCGACTTCCCACGTCACGCCCGCAGCGCCCTCTTCACCGCCGAGGAACTGGAGAAGGAGTTCCTTCGTCATAAAGTTCGGCTTCAGCGGGTCAGGAAGATCGTAGGTTTTGCCGCCTTCAGTCTTATTGACAGGCACTGACGTATTCAGTTCGTAGGTGTAGTTATCAATTGCATCGACCTTGACCTGAACTGTCGCAGTGGGCTTCACGCCTGCAACAACGAACTGGCCGCGACCGTCCGTCTTCACGCTCTTGCCGTTTACAGAGACCGTGGCACCAGAAATTGGCTTATCGAACTGGTCAAGCACCACGCCCTGGTAGGAAGCCAGCGTCTTGGACACTGTGGCGCGCACAATCTTAGTTTCGCCTGGAAGCACGAACTCATAACCGCTGCCTACGACCTTTCCGTTCCGGTCGATCAGCTGGACGGATACCTCACCTGGGTTGACAACACCGAGGTCGTATCCTGCTTGATTCTTGTATGGGTAGTCACCCCAAGTCTGATTGTTGTATTTCAGGCGAATCTTTCCGCCATCAAAGTTCTCGTTGCTTGGGACCTGGATCTCTACCTTAGCGCGGGCCTCTTTCAACGTTGGTCGGAAGTCAACTCCGTCGATCGTACGGTTACTAATATTCACCGTTCGTGAAACGGTATTGATGTAGTCACCAGAGAGCTGGAAGCGGTAGCTTCCATTGTCCAGACCCTGAATCTTGTAATCCCCAGAGTCCAGGAGAGATACCTTCCGGACCTCGCGTTTGTTTTGGTCAAACACTGTGAGGGTAAGCCCCTGCGCAGCATTGAACGAGTAACCAGACGGCAGGTAAACCCTACCGCTTACCTCCTTGCGCTGCAGGTAGAACCTGATTTCACTTGGCCGGTTCCCTGGGATATTGAACGACTGTGCTGATGTAGGGAAGTACTCATCCGAGCCGCTGTACCAAATCTGGTAGTCGCCGTAGCTTCCGGTTAGTTCAGTCGACGACCAATTCCCATGGTCAATTGAAGCTCCGTTACTCGGGCCAAGGTCGGTACGTTTGATCTGCAGGCTACCTCCCGTGTTCCACAGCGGGTAGCCATGACGATCGTGCATATGGACCAAAACGGTCCCCTTGCGCTCCTCAAGTTTGATATTGAGGTAGGACTGCTGGTCAGCACTGATTGTAACGCTACCGCTTGACGTTGAAGTCTTATCGTTCAGGCGAGCTTCCCAGCCGTACGTCCCAGCATTGAACTTCTCGCTCACAAACCAGCCGTTGCCACCAACTTGAACTGGGCGCCCATCAATCTTCAGGTCAACATCGGAGGCCGAGTAGCCATTCGGTACCTGTACAAGGCCCGCTACCCAACCTTGTTTGGGGGCTTCTGGTTTCTTTTCCTCAGCTTCACGGTGCCCAAAGCCTCCCTGAAGGCGACCTTGCTCGAAGTTTCCCAAGAGCTTTCGATCGAGATCGTTCGCAGACTCAATCCACAATGAGTGGACGTCAGACTGTGGGAGGTAACAAGGCGAAGAGGTGGTGCACTTGGAGGAGAGATCAAGCTTATAGGACTTCCCGTCAGAGGTGATCGGAAAATCAAACTCTCCTAGAGTCTCAACAACTTCAGCACCCTGCTTGATCTGGACTTTTACCTTACCGATCGGCACGATCGGCTTTTTGGACTCCAGCCAAGGAGTGATTGTAAAAATCCCGGAGATAGGGATTGGATATCGCGCCGACCCTACAGACTGTATCGCCCACGAAATTTTTCGCTGCCCCTTTTTAGTCACTTTTGCCTGCTGAATGGGCAAATCAGTGATAACAGTTGCCGACGCCGACGGCAGCGCCACCTCGGCGGCGTGGTCGCTCACCGCCGGGACGGCCATCCCACCGATAGCTAAAGAGAAAGCGGTCGCCGTAGCAACGGCCGCTTTGCGAATGCTGGAAAACAGCCCGCGTCCGGACTTACCGTTTCCGGTCATTATGGTCTCCTGATTCGTACGTTATTGAGAGAAATTCGAAGCCTAGGAGCAAGCGCACAGACTTCTCCTAAGTAATCTGTACAAATATACGTCGTTTACCACCGTCAACTCAAGCTAAGAGCTACATATATGCAGCGCAAGAATCGCAAATCCCCTCTTCGCACCGCTCCAATTATCAACGCCCCCTCCGACCTGCGCCCTTAGTCCAAATCAATCAGGCACCCCCAACACACGCCGGGCAAACCTTGCAAAAAGCTGAGAGCAGCGGGGTCCCCCTTTGTTTCCACATTTCGCTGATTGCCGATGAGGGAATGAGTGCCAAGAGACGCAATTCGAGAAAACGTGACCAATATACACACAGGTCAGCAAAGGCCTAGATTTCAAGGGGTGCGTCTTTTGGCACCGCCTCAAAGAATAAAGCAGAAACCCCAGCCCACACGCGGTGGACTGGGGTTTTATTTGGTGCGCCCGGAGGGATTCGAACCCCCAACCTTCTGATCCGTAGTCAGATGCTCTATCCGTTGAGCCACGGGCGCGGTGTTTTGCTGCCTTGTAGGCAACGAAAGAGACTCTACACCGAAACTGCGAGTGCAGCAAAACGCCTGTTAGATGCCCAGAACCGCCTTCGCAATAAAGAAGTAGATAATCAGACCGGTGGCGTCACAGAACGTAGAGATAAACGGGTTAGAGAACACGGCTGGGTCGGCGCCAATGGTCTTAGCGATGATTGGCATCACACCGCCCACGGTTGCGGCCATCGTGCAGACCAGCAGCAGCGTCAACCCAATGACAATGCCCACCGACTGCCCGAACACCAGCCCTGCCAGCACAAAACCCAGCGAGCCGAGCACGGCACCGAGCAGCATCCCCACCCGCATTTCACGCCACGCCACCTTAGCCACGTCGCGGTTACGGACGTCATTGAGTGCGAGCGCGCGAGTCACGGTGGTGGCGGCCTGGTTGCCGGTATTACCGCCGGTACCCGTCAGCAGCGGGATGAATAAGGACAACACGACGGCCTTCTCAAGCGTGTCCTCGAAGATACCGAGCACCTGCACCGTCAGGATCGCGGAGACCGCAAGCACCAGCAGCCAGACGATACGGCTCTTGACCAGGGCCTGCACGGGCGTTGAGAGGTACGGGCGCTTCAGGGACTCGGACGCACCCAGGCGGGCTGTGTCCTCACTGTCTGCTTCTTCGACGATGTCGTGGGCCTCGTCGTATGTGAATATGCCCACCAGGTGGTGCTCATTATCGACGACCGGCAGCGCCAGCAAGTTCGACGACAAGAACCAGCGCGCGGTGTCCTCTGCCTCGTCGGAGGCGTAAGCGTACTGCGCTTCCCGCATGACCTCGGAAACGGGTTGGTTGGCGTTGGATTGGAAGAGGCGTCGTAAAGAAACGATGCCTACGAGCGTGCGGTGCGCATCCGTGACGGGGACGGTGTAGATCGTCTCCAGACTGTCGACGTTCTCGCGGAGATTATCGACGACCTCCTTGACCGTCATCTCTGGCGTGACCAGCGGCACCTCCGGCGACATGGTGCGGCCGACGGTGCCCTTCTCGTAGCCGAGGACGACGTTGGTGACGCGCTGGTCGTCCTCGTCGAGCTCGTGCATAAGGCGGGCGGCGACCTCGGGAGGGAGCTCGTCGAGGAGGGCCACGCGGTCCTCGGCGCCGAGGGCGTCGAAGAAGCCGACGACGGCTTCGTCGCCAAGTGCGGTGACCATGTCTGCCTGGTGCGCCGGGTCCAGCACGTCGAAGACGACCGCAGAGCGCTCCGGCGACAGCAGGCGCAGAATCTTCGCACCGTTTGTGACATCGGTGCGCTCAATCATCGCGATGATGTCTTTGAGGCGGACGTGCTTCAGCTGCTCCTGAAGTTCCGACAGCTCCTCTATCTCAGGGTCGTGGTCCTCCAGCCGCCGCTCGAGCTCGTAGAGCTGCTCGGGGTCATTGATCTTCATCTCCACGTCCTTTCACCTCACCGCGATTGGCCAAGTCAAGCATTGCAAGCGTAGCCGCACTTACCCCCGGAGGTGGAATAGCGCACCTTTTTGTAAAGCGAACTACCTGCATGTTTTGCCTATCCCTTTCCATCCCTAGCCTTGGGCGGGGGTGAGAATGTTAAGTTTTACTGGACAGAAACGATATCAATCTGTGACATACCTGTGCTGCAGGTCCAGTGCAGCGTTTCCGCTCTTGAGCAAAGGACAAGTTTATGGCATACAGCACGCGCACAAAGCGCATCTCTATCGCCGCCGGTGCGCTTTCGATCGCGCTGGTCGCCCCATTCGTCAGCGTCTCGACGTCCGACCTCCCCGCAGCCCACGCCCAGACAGTGGCGACGCAGGCATCCGACTTCGACACGCCAGAAGAGGTCAACTTCTGGGACGTTGATTCGGTCCCGCTCAAAGACATCGCCCTGAACCCGGGCGACAAGGTAGAGACCTATTACAACTGGAAGACGATCGGCACGTACCGGTGGAAGGTGACCTTCGACGACCACGGCGTCCTGACCGTCGGGCGCCCGAGCGACGGCTTGGCGTTCAGCAGCAAGGTCGGCAAGACCGTCGAGATCCCGATCAAGGTCACCCCGGCCTCCGGCGAGCCCTACGAGGCCACGCTGAAGATCGCCGTCAAGGACGAAAAGCCAGCAGAGGAAACCTCCACTCCGGAGACGACCCCGGCAGAAACCACCACGCCGGAAACCACCACGGCTGAGTCCGGGGCACCGTCTGAGTCCTCCGAACCGGAGGCACCATCCGAGTCTTCCAAACCGGAAGCACCAGCCGAGTCGGAGGGGCCGTCGACAAGCGAGGAAGCCCCAGCCCCTGAGGCGCCGAAGTTTGACTTCGACAAGACCTACGAGGCCGAGAACTTCTGGAACAAAGAAACCGTGCCCGTGCCCGACGCCAAGCTCGAGCCCGGCGACAAGATCGCGTCGACCTACTGGGATAGCACCACGCGCTGGCCGGTGACCGTCGATGCGGAGGGCAACCTGACCATCGGGAAGCCGTGGAACAAGATCACCTTCAACAACGCCATCAAGGCTGGTAGCGCGGATATTCCGGTCACCATCACGCCGAAGGAAGGCGAGCCGTACTCCGGCACCCTGAAGGTCAAACTCACCGACACCATGCCTCCCGCCGAGTGGGAAGGCGACCTGCCGGACTTCAACAAGATCTACTCAGTCGACTTCGAGAAGCAGCGCGTGAAGCCGGTTCCGGGCCTCACCCTGCCGGAGAACGTCACGATTGAGCGCAGCGGCGCAAAGTACCCACTCTGGTCGTTCACCAACCTCAACGGCGAAGTGCAGGTCAACGCACCCGCCACCTTCACCCCGGGCGTATTCGACCTCCCAGTCAAAATTAGCGACGGCACCTCCACCGTCGAGCGCACCATCCGCATCAACGCCACCAACCCGCAGACCACTGGTGGGGAAATCGCGAAGGGTGTCGGCGGCGTTCTCGGCCCAATCCTGGGCGGCCTGATCGGCGGCGGCACCGGCGGCATCGGCGGCGCTATCGGTAACTTGCTCGGCGGCCTCCTCGGCGGCGGTGGGTCCGGCGGCTCTGGCGAGGACGGCAAGGGCGGCTCGGGCGGCGGGCTGCTCGGCAGCCTGAAGGGCGCGCTCGAGGGCATCGTCAAGGTTGAAGACGGCGCGATCCGCATCGAAAACAACGGCAACAACAACGGCCATGTCACCGTCACCGGCAACGCCAACCCGACGGTCAACATCTCCGACAACGGTTCCAACAACGGTAACCCGCAGGTCAGCGTCGTTGTCACGGATAACGCCAAGGTCCACGACAACGGCAACGTCACCATCACGGGTAACGCGAACCCGACCGTCAACATCTCCGACAACGGCAACAACAACGGCAACCCAAACGTTGTTGTGACCAACAACGCGAACCCGACCGTCAACATCACCGATAACGCGAACAACAACGCGTCCAACAACGGCAACCCGGACATCAAGATCTCGGATAACGCCAAGGCGTCCGTCGTGGTCACTAACAACGCAAACCCGACCGTCAACGTCTCTGATAACGCGTCGAATAATGGCAACCCAAACGTCGTGGTCACCAACAACGCGAACCCAACCGTGAACGTTTCGGATAACGCCAACAACAACGGCAACCCAGACGTGAAGATCTCTGACAACGCTAAGGCGACCGTCGTGGTCACCAACAACGCGAACCCGACCGTCAACGTTTCGGACAACGGCAACAACAACGGCAACCCAGACATCAAGGTCTCCGATAACGCGAACCCGAACGTGCAGGGCATCCCGCTCAGCTCCGGCGGCGGCTCCTCCAAGCGCGGCGGCCAAGGCGACAAAGGCCAGGGCCAGGGCGCTGGCAATGGCGGCTCCTCGAACCTGAACGCGCGCGTCGGCGCCGAGGGCGGCATCTCCGACCCACGCTGCATCGCGACCCTGGTCGGCCTCGGCCTTCCGCTGCTGGCCGCAATCCCGGTTGCACTGTCGAACCAGCTCGGTATTCAGGCTGCGGGCGTCGATAAGAACTCGATTGACCGCGCACTCCGCGACACCGCCCGCTCCCTCAACGTCGACGCAAACACGCTGACTGCGGTCGGCGGCGGCCTGGTCGGCGTCGTGGTGACCCTGCTGGCGATCGCCGGCCTGCGCAGCTGCATCCCGAACGTCAAGGACATCGACATCACCGTCGGCAGCTCCGGCAACCAGGGCCAGCAGCCGACCGGCTCAGTGACCACCACCGCGCCAGTCGTCCCCACCACCCCAGCGAAGTAAGGGCGCCGGGCGCTACTCGAACACAGTGCGGTTCGAGATGCGCCCCAACCCCTCAATCTCAATCGTGACGACGTCCCCGTCGCCCACATAACGCTTCGGATCGCGCGCATGCCCAACCCCGCCCGGCGTACCAGTCAAGATGGTGTCGCCGGGGTTCAGCGGGTAAATGTGCGAAATGTACTCAATCAGAAACTCCGGCGTGAACACCAGGTCAGACGTCGAATCGTTCTGCACCACCTCGCCGTTGAGGCGCGTCGTGAGCTGCCCCGCACCCGCCCACTCGTCGCGAGTGGTCAGCCACGGCCCGAACCCCGCGGACTTCTCCAGGGACTTGCCCTGGTGCCACTGCAACGTGGCGTACTGGTAGTCGCGCATCGTGTAATCATTGGCCACCGCGTAGCCCGCGATGTAATCAGCCGCTTCCGCCTCTACTACTCGACGCGCCCTCTTCCCAATCACAACCGCCAACTCCCCCTCCCAATCCAGGGCTCCCCTGCCCCATTCGGGAACGTTCACATCGTCATAGGGGCCGGTGAGGGCGTCAGCAAACTTAATGAACAGCGTCGGGACCTTCGGCAGCTCACGACCCATTTCCTTGATGTGGTTCGCGTAGTTCAGACCGACACAAATAACCTTGCCCGGGCGAGGCACAACAGGCGCCAGGTCCTTGTCCTGGAAGGTGACCTGCTCCCCGTCTGCCGCGGCAAGCTCCTGCCAGTTTTCTTGGGCGAGGAGCTCGCCGACATCTTGAAAGCCAATCTTGACTGCGGTCGTTTCCCCGGTGCGGCGCGCGGCGGTCGTGGTTCCGCCGGGTTGGCGAAGTGTCATCAGTTGCATAGTGCGATTCCTTTCGGTGCGTGTGTGTACGCACGACGCTACCGGCCCGCATATGCGCGCGCACCAGATTCGCCAATTCGCGCGAACGGGCTCGGCGTTTTCCCAGTTCGCTGATGGGCTGGGAGGGAATTTGGTGTCCCTCCCAGCCGATTGAGTGCCAAAGGACGCAATACGAAAAATCGGCCCGGACATATGACCAGGTCACGAAAGTGCTAGACAATAAGGGCTACGTCCATTGGGCGCTATGACGCCCCATGGAAGGACATCGAGGCCTTCCTGGATCGCATGTCCCCCGGCGGTCTCTCGTCCGTTCCCCAGTCCCTGCGGTATTTGATTGACGACGCCACCAGGGCATTCCAGCAGGGCTCCGCCACCGAACCCCACTCGGCTCGTGTCCCGTCTCGCGTGGATACTCCCCAGCGCAACATCATGGACATCACTGGGGACTCCACCGAGATCGCCTCGGAGATCGACGGCGCCGTGGAGGGTTTTCGCCGCGCCCACGACCAGGCCATCGCCGTGGACCCGGCGGACGGCACGAAGGCCTCGGACACCCGGACCTTCCGCTCGCCGCGGGAGATCATGTCCGAGCTGCGCCGCGCCTATACCGCGGGCACACAGGTGCGCCTGCACTACGTGGACTATGCGGGTGCCACCAGCCATGACTGGATCTCCATCGTGATGATGACCCCCTCCACCATCTCCGCGGTGCTCGAATCCACCGGGGAGAGCCTCACGATCCAACCCCACCGCATCGCTGCGGTGGACGTGCCGTGCTAGAGGTTATGACGCAAGTTTATTGAATTCCAGAGAATTTCTGAACATCCGGCGAGCGAAGGAAACGCCCGGCCATTTCCACAGCTGGCTGAGAAGAATCTCCTTCGATTACAAGGGACGCAATCGCCAATTCCCCTGTCGTTCCAGCGAACCAGCCATTGGAAAGCTTGCCATCAATTTCTGCTGTACCAGTCTTTCCGCCAAGTGCACTAAGATCACTCAACGACCTAGCTGAACCGTGGTCAATTGTTGATTTCATCATCGTCCGGAGGCTTTGAATAGTTGTATCGCTGACATGCTGGTCTGCCTGTTTATTCACTACTGTCTGTTCGCCTTGAATGAGCTGTGGAGGAACAAGCAAGCCGCCGTTAGCGACAGTCGATTGCATGAGCGCAATCCCAAATGGACTAGCTAGAACCTCGCCCTGTCCAATAGAAGCCTCCACACGAGGAGGTCCAGCCGGTGTCCGCGGCACCGAACCAGTAAGTGTGGTCATCCCTGGTACGTCGAAGTCGGAGCCAATTCCGAGTTCTAAAGCAGTCCGTTGCAGATCATCTTCTCCCAAACGATCCGAAATGACCGCTTGGGTTGTGTTACATGATTGGGCGAAAGCTTCTTCCAGTCGAACGCTACCTAGATCGAAGTCATGATCGTTGGGAATCTTGCGTCCAGCGACGGTGATATTGCTAGGACAAGGTAGTTCCTCATCCATGCTGACTGCCCCTGCCTCTAGTGCCGCCGCTGTGGTCACAGTTTTGAACGTCGATCCCGGTGGGAATAGCCCGGTGAGTGCGATTGGCCCTTGGTTATTTGCCTTGTCATTTTGTGCAACGGCAAGGACACCTCCTGTTCTAGGATTGAGCACGACTAGAACTGCGGCACGTTGCTCACTGTCCACTGCTTGTTTTGCTGCGCTTTGCAGTGTGTTATCCAGAGTGGTTACGATTGGCTGAACTCGGCGAGGCGGCTCAGAGGCTACCGTCGTCATACCTTGTGAACTCTCAGCGCGTATCGACCATCCTGAATTAGCATCGAGCACTGACTCCCAATATTTGTTCAATTCAGCATCCATCGGAGAGTTAAGAGTTTTGGACACGCTTAAGAGACGCCCCTGCTCCACAGTGGAAATTCCCTCAAAGGTCCTAAGTTGCTCTTGTATCTTCCGGAATTCTTCCTGCCTCAAAGTGAGGAGCACGGTGTCTTCATCCTGAGACTCTCCCAAGGTCTGCTCGATCCACTCCTTAGTCGTTGTGGGAGACACTGGTGCAAAAATCTGGGCCAATTCCTGCGCTCTAGAGGCTATATCTTTGCGACCTCGTACCTGAATAACTTTCGTCCAGGTCATATAATCATTGCCCAAGCGATCTTTAATTGGAAGATCGTACTGTTTATCTTCAGCAAAAAAGAGTGCGGAATCATCGCTCAACTGAGCTTCGAAGATCGAAGGCAACCATTGAGGCTTACCATCCTGTCCACTAAGGACGAGCCGACCATTGCTCTCCAACTCCACACCATCTTTGGACCAAGTCACATGAGTATTCTGCTTTCCATTGGAAATATCAGATTTTTCGATGTTGACCTTCACACCATGAAGTGACTGCCGAAATTCATGAAGGGCGCGCTCCGGGTCTGGATGATCCAGATACCGTGCAGCCTTGCTGTCATCTCCCGCGTTGAAAGCTTTGAGAAATACGTCTGAGTCTGATTCCCACGGTAGAGCTGAACAGCTGCTCAACATCACTGCGGAGAGCGAACAGAGTGCAATCACCGACTGACGGAAACGATTGTGCTTAGTCATCATGGGAGTGACGTTAAGTGAGACGCATTGGATGCCACCAATATCACATAATGCAATTGTCTCATTTCATTCACATATAGGCGATGGTAGAAGTGTGTATTCAAGTGGCAGAAATTCTAACGAAGAGCGTCCACGAGCAGTCTAGCCACTTCGCCAATAGCACCATCGTGAGTACTCATTGCTTGTTCTGGCACCACCTGTTTCAGCATGATGGACACCACAATGGGCTCCTCGCCCTCAACCTGGATAATCGAAGCTTCACCATGGAGAAGTCCTACAGTGCCCGTTTTTCCATAGATATCAACGCCGCTTGGAGGAAAGCCTGAAGGAACACGGTGACGCCACACCTGCAACCCCAAGAGTTCACACATAGATCGACGTACCGCTGCACTATCGTCTTTCCAAACCTGTTCCAAGTCATTAGTTATTTCCGCCAACGAAGAGACTGCAGAAAACGCTATATCTGTACTACTCCCCCCTTGGGATTGAACATATTGACGCAATTGTTTCTCCGCCGTCACTAAGCTATTCCGATCTTGCAAGTCATAATGAGGTGGAAACCGTTTAAGAAATGCTTCTCGAGCCCACGCAGGCAGTAGACGCAAAATCTCGTGGGCGGCCACGTTATCTGACACCGATGCGACTTGTTTCATTAAGTCTCGGAGACTCACGTTCACTGCGTCATCAAAGGCAGCGAACCCATACCCTTCGTAAGTTCCTTTGGACGGTGCAACGTCAACACGAAGACGAGGATCCAGATCACCTCGTTGAATCGCTTCCAAAGTGAGGTGGAGGAGCCGGATTTTATATAAGGATGCCACCGTAATTTTCTCGTCTTGTTTGCGTCCGATAGTCACCCCATCGTGCAGTCGCGATGCACACCACCATCCCTCACACCCCGACCGCGTCAACACGTTTTCCAGGGCCATCTCCATCCGTGCAGTCATTGGTTAATCCTTCGACAAATTCTTTCGGCGACCGCCATGGCCTCGGCGCCATTGTCCATCCCACCTCGGCGAACCACTACATCCACGGAAAAATCGAAACGGGAAGGAAGCTCAATAGCATTGTCAAACTGGTGAAAACCGCGAAATACCAAAGACATCCCCTCCCCTCTTCCAATCAATAAGCCCCTACCTAGAGCATCCTCTGAATCATTAATTTCGCAAGACACACCCGACCGAAATAGCTCTCTCGCCAAACCACTGGCTGCACTTGAATTGTCATTCAGGTTCTCCACCAGCAGATTCAATTGAGACAAGGTCTTATCCAACCTTGAATACCCCGGCGGCACCACTAGATCACGTGACAGAGAAAACTGCCTCGCACTGCGGTGAGTACCCAAGGGAACCGGAGCTTGAACAAGCCCCGCATGAATAGCGCCTTCTTCAACACGGGCAAGAATCTCAACAGAAGGCAGTGACGACAAAACTACTCCATCATGCTGCTGTGCCTTTGCTGCAATACGCGATCCTATCTCGCTTGGAAGCGCACTACTGATGGCCAAACGAAACCCGCTTTGCGCACCACTTCGGATACCGTCAATCATCGAATGCATAGTCTGAAGATCGCGATTAATCACCCGGGCATATGGAAGCAAGGTCAACCCTGCCTCGGTTAGTTTCACTTCCCCCGCCCCTCGGATAAATAGCGGTGTACCTACACCAGCTTCTAAGCGCTTAATGGCATTGGAGACAGGCGGCTGACTCACTCCCAGTCGCGCTGCCGCCGCTGTAAAACTACCGGTCTCCGCTAAAGCCACGAAATACTGCCATTGGCGCAGATTTCCCGTCTGAGCAATCATGGGTCTCAGTATAGTGGAGCACGAGTTCGCACCACTGCAGCGTAAAATGATGTCTTTGGCTTGAGCAACACCGTCGCGGTGGCGTCGATAAACAAAAAGGAAGTGACACACAGCGTGGGCATTGGAAACGGACCGCTCATTGTGCAGTCGGATAAGACCGTGCTGCTGGAAATCGACCACGAACAGGCGCAGGAGGCACGCACCGCGCTGGCACCGTTCGCGGAACTGGAGCGCGCCCCAGAGCACGTGCACACCTACCGCATCACCCCGCTGGCGCTGTGGAACGCCCGCGCGGCAGGGCACGACGCGGAGCAGATCATGGACGTGCTGGAAACCTACTCGCGGTTCCCCGCCCCGCAGCCGCTGCTCATCGACATTGCCGACACGATGGATCGCTACGGGCGGCTGAAGCTCATCAAGCACCCAGCGCACGGGCTCGTGCTAGAGACGACGGACAGGGCTGTGCTGACGGAGATCCGGCGTCACAAAAAGATCAAGCCCATGTTGGGCGCAGAGATCGACGAGGACTCGATCGTTGTGCACCCTTCCGAGCGCGGCAGGCTCAAGCAGGAACTGCTGAAGGTCGGCTGGCCCGCAGAGGACCTGGCGGGATACGTCGACGGCGAGGCACACCCCATCGAGCTGTCGCAGGAACACGAAGAATGGCAGCTGCGCGACTACCAGGAGATGGCGGCCGATAGCTTCTGGGAAGGCGGCTCGGGCGTGGTAGTGCTGCCATGTGGTGCGGGCAAGACGATGGTCGGCGCGGCCGCGATGTCCAAGGCAAAGGCCACCACCCTGATCCTGGTGACGAACACCGTCGCGGGCAGGCAGTGGAAGGACGAGCTAGTGCGCCGCACCTCCCTGACGGAGGATGAAATCGGCGAATACTCCGGAGAGAAGAAGGAGATCCGCCCCGTGACCATCGCCACCTACCAAGTGGTCACGCGCAAGTCGAAGGGCGAATACCGGGCGCTGGAGCTGTTCGACTCCCGCGACTGGGGCTTAATCATTTACGACGAGGTTCACCTGCTGCCTGCCCCGGTGTTCCGCATGACCTCCGACCTGCAGTCTCGCCGCCGTCTGGGGCTCACCGCCACCCTGGTGCGCGAGGACGGCCGCGAAGGCGACGTATTCAGCCTGATCGGGCCTCCATTGGCACTGAGACACTGGCACAAGCAACACAACAAACCCCAGCCCACACACAGTGGACTGGGGTTTGATCTGGTGCGCCCGGAGGGATTCGAACCCCCAACCTTCTGATCCGTAGTCAGATGCTCTATCCGTTGAGCCACGGGCGCGTGGCGGAGACGACAGGATTTGAACCTGCGGCCCTCCGCAAAGAGGGCAACTCCTTAGCAGGGAGCCCCATTCGGCCGCTCTGGCACGTCTCCAGACCTTCGCCCATAGTACACACACCTCGAACGGGGAACAAAACGAAGGCCCCTCACCAACCGGTAAGGGGCCTTCACTTGCGGAGACGAGGGGATTTGAACCCCTGGAGGTGTGACCCTCGCTGGTTTTCAAGACCAGTGCATTCGGCCGCTCTGCCACGTCTCCAATGTTGCGTGATTCTACAGCACCCCCTTGCTGAACGCGAAAATTCAGTACGCTGGCCCGGTATGAGCACACAGAACACACAGAACACGAAGACTATGCAGGCCATCGTCCAGACTGATACCTCGGATCCGCAGGCACTCGAACTGACAACCGTTCCCCTCCCGGAGCTGAAGGAGGGTGAGGTGCTGGTGAAAGTGCACGCCGCGGGTGTGAATCGCGGGGACTTGATGCAGGCGAAGGGGATGTACCCGCCGCCGAAGGGTGAGTCGGAAATTATGGGGTTGGAGTGCGCGGGCACCATCGCCGATCCGGGCACGACCGGCCGCCAGCCGGGCGAGGAAGTCGGCTGCCTGCTGGCGGGCGCCGGCTATGCCGAGTACGTGGCGGTGCCGGAGGGCCAGCTCACGCCGAAGCCGACCAACCTCACTCTCACGGAGACCGCCGGCGTTGTGGAGGCGGCCGCCACGGTGTGGTCGAACCTGGGGATGGTCGCCGGGTTGCAGTCCGGGAACAAGGTGCTCATCCACGGCGGGGCGGGCGGCATCGGCTCCTTCGCCATCCAGCTGTGCAAAGCCATGGGCTGCGAAGTCGCCGTGACCGCGGGGAGCGCCGAGAAGCTCGAGTACTGCAGGCAGCTCGGCGCGGACAGGCTCATCAATTACAAGGAGCAGCGCTTCGAGGAGGAGCTCGCAGGCTGGGCGGACATCATCCTGGACGTCATCGGCGGCTCCTATCTGGAGGCCAACATCAAGTCGCTTGCGGTGGACGGCAGGCTCGTCGTCATTGGGCTACAAGGCGGGCCGAAGGGCACGCTGAGCCTGGGCCGTATGCTCACGCGCCGCCAATCCGTCCACGCGACCACGCTGCGCGCCCGCCCGCGCCCCATGAAGGCAGCGATCGTTGCAAGCACGGTGGAGCACGTGTGGCCACTCATTGAAGCAGGCCACATCACACCGACCATCTCCCGGACCTTCCCCCTTATCGACGCCCGCTGCGCCCACTCCTACCTCAACTCCGGCGAGCACACCGGCAAGGTAGTCCTGGAGGTCGAAACCGCTTAGGCCAGGGAGGCCACGGTGCGGATCAGCTGCTCGATGTCCACTTCCGTATTGAAGGGACCCAGCCCGACGGCGACCGCGCCGCCCATCTCGGCCACGCCCATGTCCTGCAGTAGCGGTGTGGTCGGAGCGGGCGTCGATACGATGCCGTTGGCGAACAGCCGCTGGTGCACCGTCTCTGCCGGCACGCCGTGCACACCGAAGACCAGGCGCGGGGTGTGCTCCATGCGCGAGCCCTCAGCGGCCTCGCCGGACACACCCACGATGTGCACCGACGGCAACGTGCCCAGGAAGGTGTGCAGGTCGTCGCGCAGGCCGCGCATGTAGCGCTGCGTCAGCCCCATCGAGAACTCCAGCCGGTTGCGGCGCGTCTTGCGGCGCCCCGGCTCCTCCACCAGGCGCGCGTAGTGGTCGACGATGGCGGACACCCCGCCGGCGAGGCCCGTCGATACGTCGAGCTGCAACGCCGACATATCCAGCCTTCCGAACATCGCCTCATCTCGGAACACCAGCGCCGCCACCTGCGGCCCGCCGAGCTCCGCGACGTCAATGCCCAAAATATCCGCGCCGAAGCTATCGAAGTCCATCAGGTAATACGGCGCGTACGCCGAGACGTCCGCGAGCACCCACGCGCGGGAACGATCCCGCACCGTATCCGCAATATCTGCCACGCGGACCACAGACCCCAGCACCTCATGCGCAGCAGGGACCGCCACCAGGCGCGTCGAACCGTCCACCAGCTCGCCGAACTGCCAGGCAGGCACATCGCCAGTCGCTAGATCCGTCTGCGCCCAACGCAGCTGCGCATCCTCCGCGCAGCGCGCCAACGCGTCCGTCAACACCGGGCGATCCGCATTGCACACCACCACCGACGAACGGTGCCGAAACAGCGGGCGCATCGCCAACACCAACGCCGAATACAACACCGGGAGCGACGGCCCCAACACCACACGCTCGGGCGAAACGTTGCACAGGTCGGCGATGGCGGAGCGGGCGTCGAAAAGAAAACTTTGCCCCTCGGGCACACCGACAGTCGGGCGAGCATGCGAGCCGACCCGCGGCTCCGGGCGTGCAACCGCCGTCGACATACGGAAGGAACGCGCAACCGCCGCCGACACCCGCTCCGGAATCTGCGGGCAGTCGTGCGCATTCATATAGGTCCAGCCGTCAGAAAGAGAGGTGTACAGCCCACGCACACTAGCAACGTCATACGACTGCAACGACACCACGACCTCCTCCAGGCAACACTTCCAATCATTATGCACGCCCGAACACCGCAGCGCACCCCACCCGCAGCATGCTGCCAAAACACCGCCCAACGCACACGCAAGCTAGGGTATGAACCGTGCACAATACAAACCAGCTCCGAAACGACATCGCAAGGATGACCTCCGAGCCACACCACGACGACGCTCCGAAATCACAGTCGAAAACGCTGAAGCTGGCATTCCGCGACCTCATCCGCGGATGGGGCCAACACGAACTCTGGCTCCAACTAGGCTGGCAAGACATCAAACAGCGCTACCGGCGCTCCACCCTCGGCCCGCTCTGGATCACCATCGCCACCGGCGTGATGGCGCTCGCCCTCGGCCTCCTCTACTCCATGCTGTTCCAAATCAGCGTGCGCGAATTCCTCCCGCACGTCACCGTCGGCTTCATCATCTGGGGATTCATCTCCGGCTGCATCAAGGACGGCGCGGAAGTCTTCATCGAAAACGAAGGCCTGATCAAACAGCTGCCGTCGGCACTGTCGGTCCACGTGTACCGGCTCGTATGGCGCCAACTCCTCTTCCTGGCCCACAACCTGGTCATCTGGGTCATCCTCGTGCTCGCGTTCCGCATTCACCTCGGATGGCAAGTCCTCCTCGCCATCCCGGCGATGGCACTCCTCGTGGTCAACGGCGTGTGGGTGACCATGCTCTTCGGCATCATCGCCACCCGATTCCGCGACGTCGCCCCACTTCTGGAAGCGCTCGTGCAGCTGCTGTTCTACGTCACCCCGATCGTCTGGACCACCCACACGCTCAAGGAGCAAGGCGGCGACGTCGCTAAGCGAGCCATGCTCGCCGAAATCAACCCCCTCTACCACTACCTCGAGATCGTGCGCGCCCCCATGATCGGCCAAGAACTCGCCGGCTACCACTGGATCATCGTCGGCGTCTGCACCATCATCGGCCTGCTGCTCGCCCTACTCGCCATGCGCCAGATGCGCTTCCGCGTGCCGTACTGGGTCTAAGGAGAAGGAGTCACACATGGTTTCCATCGACACCTACAACGCCTGCGTCGACTTCCCAATTTTCGACGCCAAATCCCGCTCACTCAAAAAGGCAGTCATGTCCTCCGCCGGTGGCAAAATCGGCAAGAATGCCTCCAACACCGTGGTCGTCGAAGCACTCAAGGACATCAACCTCCACCTGCGCGAAGGCGACCGCGTGGGCCTGGTCGGCCACAACGGCGCCGGCAAATCCACGTTGCTACGCTTGCTCTCCGGCATCTACGAACCCACCCGCGGCGTCGCCGACGTCCGCGGCCGCGTCGCCCCCGTCTTCGACCTCGGCGTCGGCATGGACCCCGAAATCTCCGGCTACGAAAACATCATCATCCGCGGCCTCTTCCTCGGCCAGACCCGCAAACAGATGAAAGCCAAGATGGACGAAATCGCCGAATTCTCCGAACTCGGCGACTACCTCTCCATGCCCCTGCGCACCTACTCCACCGGCATGCGCGTTCGCCTAGCCCTGGGCGTGGTCACCTCCATCGAACCCGAAATCCTGCTCCTCGACGAAGGCATCGGCGCCGTTGACTCCGCCTTCATGGCCAAAGCCCGCGTCCGGTTGGCCGAACTCGTCGAGCGCTCCGGCATCCTCGTCTTCGCCTCCCACTCCAACGACTTTTTAGCGCAGTTGTGCAACACCGCCCTGTGGGTGGACAAAGGCGAAATCAGGAAAGCCGGCCTGGTCTCCGAGGTCGTGGGCGCCTACGAAGGGCCCGAAGCCGGCCAGTACGTCGACGACCTGGTCACGCGGTTCCAGGCGGAGTAGGCGCCGGGCTGGGTGGGCGCTGGTTTCGGCCGGTTTTCGCTGGCCAGAGCTCCTCTGAAGCCCAAATGGGAGTAACAGGATTGTAGTAATCCCCTTTTCGCAATCATTTTCGAGGATTACTACAATCCACCTACTACACTTTGCAGTTTTTGCCGGTTGTCGAACGACTGTTTGTCAGACTGTCCTCCCGTTTCCCCTCCAAGGTTAAAACCGAGCGGTGCAGGTCGCGCATTTTCACCCGGCCGGGCTGATTTCTGGCGACCAGCATCGCAATCCTTTAACACCTCGACCGGAACCAAAAACCGCGCAAAACCCACGCGAAAACCACCCAACGCCAGCCCAAAACCCCGCGCTCCCCGACGCACCACCACCCCGCCCCGCCGATGGTGCACAATATGAGGCATGACTGGAACTGGAACAGCACACCTGAAAAGTAGTGGTTCGACGGCGGCGGTGATCGTGACGCATAAGCGTGTCGAGATGCTGCGGCATTCCCTGGAGCAGGTGGTGAACCAGACGCACCCGGTGCAGTGGGTGATCGTGGTGGATAACGGTGCTGAGCAGGCTGTTCAGGAACTGCTGCAGGAGTTGGCTGGGGATCGAGCGGTGTATTTGCCGTCGAAGACGAATCTGGGTGGTGCTGGCGGGTTCGCGTATGGCTTTTTGACGGCGCTGGCGTTGGGGGCGGACGCGATTTGGTGCGCGGACGACGATGGTCGGCCGGCGGATCACGGTGTGCTGGAGGAGCTGTATCGTGTGGCGGAGCAGCACCGGCTGCATGAGGTGAGCCCGGTCGTGGCGAATATTGGGGATCCGGCGAAGTTGGCGTTTCCCCTGCGCCAGGGCTTGGAGTGGAAGCGGACGACGGCTGAGTTGGAGGGGTCGTTCTTGCCCGATTATGCGTCCTTATTTAATGGGGCGTTGATCTCGGCGGAGGCGATGGAGCGGATTGGTGTGCCGGATTATCGCCTGTTCATTCGGGGTGATGAGGTGGAGTATCACCGGCGTTTGTCGCAGTCGGGGCTGCGGTATGGCACGGCGCTGACCACGAAGTATTTGCACCCGGATGGGTCGGGCGAGTTCCACCCGATTATGGGTGGCAGGGCGCATGCGCAGTGGCCGGATAATGAGTCGAAAAGGTATTTCACGTATAGGAATCGCGGCTACATCATTAATCAGCAGGGTATGAAGAAGATGAAGCTGCAGGAAGTGGTGCGCTTCGGGTGGTTCTTCCTGGTGGAGCGGAAGGATCCGAAGGGCTTCCTGCAGTGGCTGCGTCTGCTGCGGATGGGGGCGCGGGAGGACTTTAGGCGTCCTTAAAGATGACTTTGCTTTGGAGGACGAAGTTGGTCACGGTGGCAACGCCTTGGGCGATGACGAAGGACACGGCGTTCTTCCACGAATCTTGCAAGCCTAGCGACGACAACGGCTCGTCCGTCACCCTCCACAGCAACATCTGCACCGCGAAGGTGGTGGCGTAGAGGATGAACACGGCGCTGGCTTTTTTGGCGTCGATTTTGGCGTTGAAGGCGAACTTGGAGTTCAGCACGTAGGCGGAGATGGTCCCGAAGACCCAGCCCACGGCCTTGGCAAGATCGCGTTGGACGTCGAGGGCTTGGTCGAGGGTGTTGGTGATGCCGAAGTCGATGACGGCGCAGCCGATGCCGATGATGAGGAATGGCAGCACCTGCTGCTTCATTGCGCTCACAGTTGTTTCGCCCCGAGGTATGCGAGGGCTGCGACGGTGCCGATCGCCACGTTGGGCTTTGCGACGCCCCTTCGGCCCAGCCAGCCTGCCAGTTTCTTTTGCGCCTGCACTCCGGCGGCGAAGGCGCCGACGGCGGCCACGGCGATGCCGCCGATGGTGAACCAGGTGGTGGCGATGGATTCGGCTTCGCCTTGTTCGGATTCGAGGACGGCGGTCAGGTCGTTGCGTGGGTCCTCGTCGAAGGCGTTGAAGGCGGCGATGGTGGCGAGGTTGGCGGCGCCGAGGAGGGTCCAGGCCAGCGCTTTGCGCGTGGTGAAGTCGGGGACGGAGGCGGCGGCGAGGATGTAGGCGGCTTGGATGCACTGGCCGCCGAAGGTGTCGTCGAGGGCGTTGTAGTCGATGGTGGGCTCGTCGACAAGTGATTGAATCGTGTCAGTCATGGTGTCCAATGCTACTAGTAGGGTGAAAAGCATGACTAAGCATGAGGAGATTCATGAGGCGGCGCAGCGCGTCGAGGTGCCGCTGTCCGATTACATGGTGAGGCTGTTCGCGGAGGAGCTGCCGTTTGTGGATTCGATGTCGCGTGGGCGCATCTATGAGCTGCTGCGGGACCATAAGGCTGCGGGGAAGCCGGAAATTACGTCGCAGGAGGAGCTTCCTGCAGAAATCAGGGAGCTTATGGACCTTTAGTTTGATGTTTTTATAGGTTTTTCGACTTACATCATTTAGACTCGAACCGAATGTCTTCGCACTTCGGCGAAGCAACGACGACAAGAAGAAGCGAAAGAGATGGAACTACACACCAATCTTAAGTCACTCTACGGCTGGGGCCGCACGGCTCCGTCGACTGCGCATGTGCTATCCACGCCTGACGTGGAGGTCATCAAGCAAGCCGTCGCACAGGTCGCGCAGGATAACGAGAGCCTGCCTGAGCACGCTCGCCGCGGCGTCATCGCCCGTGGTCTGGGCCGCTCCTACGGCGACCCGGCACAGAACGGTGGCGGCCTGGTCATCGACATCAACGCGCTGAACAAGATCCACTCGATTGATCCGGAGACCGGCATCGTCGACGTGGACTCGGGCGTCAACCTGGACCAGCTGATGAAGGCGGCCCTGCCGTACGGCCTGTGGGTTCCGGTCCTGCCGGGCACCCGCCAGGTCACCATCGGTGGCGCGATCGGTCCGGACATCCACGGTAAGAACCACCACTCCGCTGGTTCCTTCGGCGACCACGTGGTCTCCATGGAGCTGCTGGTGGCGGACGGCCGCGTCCTGCACCTCGAGCCGGAAGGCAGCGCGGACGACCCGGACGGCACGCTGTTCTGGGCGACGGTCGGCGGCATGGGCCTGACCGGCATCATCTTGCGTGCACGCATCCAGATGACCAAGACGGAGACCGCGTACTTCCTGTCTGACACGGATCGCACCAGCACGCTGGATGAGACGATCGCGCTGCACTCGGATGGTTCCGAGGTCAACTACACCTACTCCTCCGCGTGGTTCGACGCCATCTCCGCGCCGCCGAAGACGGGCCGTTCCACCATCTCCCGTGGCTCGCTGGCGACGCTGGCTCAGCTGGAGGAGTACGCTCCGAAGCTGGCGAAGGATCCGCTGCGTTTCAAGGCGCCTCAGCTGATGACGGTGCCGGACATCTTCCCGTCCTGGACCATGAACAAGCTGACGCTGTCCGCCATCGGCGAGGCCTATTACATGATGGGCGCCCCGAGCAAGAACGACATCAAGAACCTGACGCAGTTCTACCAGCCGCTCGACTTGATCGGTGAGTGGAACCGCGGCTACGGCAGCGCGGGCTTCCTGCAGTACCAGTTCGTGGTGCCGACGACCGCTGTGGAGCCGTTCAAGGACATCATCTACCAGATCCAGTCCTCCGGTCACTACACGGCGCTGAACGTGTTCAAGCTGTTCGGCGAGGGCAACCGCGCGCCGCTGTCCTACCCGATGAAGGGCTGGAACGTCTGCGTGGACTTCCCGATCCGCCCGGGCCTCAACGAGTTCCTGGACCGCCTGGATGACCAGGTGATGGAGTTCGGTGGCCGCCTCTACCTGGCGAAGGAGTCCCGTACGTCGGCGGAGAAGTTCCACAAGATGTACCCAGGTCTGGAGGGCTGGCTGAAGACCCGCCGCGAGATCGACCCGACCGGCGTCTTCGCTTCCGACATGTCCCGCCGCCTCGAGCTGAACTAGCTGAATGAACTGAAGGAGATTTTTCACATGTTGAATGCAGTAGGCCAAGCGCAAAACATTCTGCTCGTGGGTGGCACCTCGGACATCGGCCTCGCCATTGTGCGCGAGTTCGTGTCCCGCGGAGGCAACCCGAATGTCACGCTTGCGGCTCGCAAGAACTCCCCGCGTATCGACGCCGCCGTTGCTGAGGTCACCAACGCAGGTGCAGGCTCCGTTGAGGTCCTGGACTTCGACGCGACCGATTTCGCGTCCCACCCGGACGTGATCAAGCAGGCGTTCTCCGGTGGCGATGTTGACGTCGCCGTGGTTGCCTTCGGCACCCTGGGTGACCAGGAGCAGCTGTGGCAGGACCAGGCGGCAGCCGTGGAGTCGGCGCAGGTGAACTACACCGCGTTCGTGTCCGTCGGCGTGCTGTTGGGCCAGGAGATGAAGCGCCAGGGCCACGGCACCATCATCGCGATGAGCTCCGTTGCGGGCCAGCGCGTGCGTCGCTCCAACTTTGTGTACGGCGCGTCGAAGTCTGGCATGGATGCCTTCTACCTCCAGTTGGGTGAGGCACTTCGTGACTCCGGCGTGAAGGTGACTGTGGTTCGCCCGGGCCAGGTGCGTACCAAGATGACGGATGGGCTGGAGGAGGCTCCGCTGACCGTCGATAAGGAAGAGGTAGCGCAGGCTGCCGTTGAGTCGGCGCTGAAGGGCGAGCCGAGCGTGTTCGTGCACAAGCTGTTCGGCCCGATTTCTTTGGTGCTGCAGCACATCCCAGCGGCGATTATGCGCAAGCTCAACTTCTAATTCCCGGCGGGGAACGTGGTGGATGCGCTGCGATGTGCCAAACTGAGTGCATGACAGATACATCCATCCAACCCACGCTGGAGTTCAAGACCGTCGACTACGAGCCTGACGCTGTGTCATGGACGTCGGCGGTCTTGCGCATGCTTGCGGCCGGTACCAGCGCGGCGGTGGTGACGTTGTCGGTGTGGTACGTGCTGCACTCCACGTCGCTGCCTGCGTTTAATACCTCGATGGTGACGCGCGCCCTGTCCACGGGTGGCTCGTTCGTCGTGATTGTGTGTGCGGCGGTGGCGTGTTGGGGCTGGGCACGCAGACGCCAGTCACGGCCGCTGCGTATTCTGTGCCAGGCTGTCTGCGGGCTGGCCCCGGCGGGTCTGGTGATGACGGCGTTGGGGCTTCCTTTGGCGTCGACACGCCTGTGGTTGGACGGCATCCAGGTGGACCAGGGCTTCCGCACCCAGTTCTTGAGCCGGATGACTGAGGTGGCCACCAACCAGGACATGAGCTACCTGGACCTGCCCACCTTCTACCCGATTGGGTGGTTCTGGCTCGGTGGGCGCCTCGCCCACCTGTTGGGTATGGAGGGCTGGGAGGTGTACCAGCCGTGGGCGCTGGTATCCCTGGCTGCCGCGGCGTGCGCGCTGGTGCCGATTTGGCGCAAGCTGTGTGGCTCACTGCCAGTGGCGACGCTGGTCGCCTTGGTATCGACGGGCATCGTGCTCACCGAGACGCCTGACGAGCCCTACGCGGCGATCGTCGCCCTCTTCGCCCCCGCGGCCGCTGTCACCGCGTACAAGGCGTTGACGGGCTCCTGGCAGGCCACGGTAGTGCTGGCGCTCTACCTGGGCGTTTCCGCCATGTTCTACACCCTGTTTACTGCGATCGCAGCGCTGACCGTTGTAGTGATCGCGGTGCTGTTGTGGTTCCGCCGCAAGTTCGCGCGCGGCCCCGTCGTGCACCTTTTGGCTTCCGGGGTGGGCGCGCTGTGCATCGCGGCGATTGGTTGGGCTCCGTACCTGTACCAAGCGGCCTTCGGCGGTTTCGACGTCCGCCACACCGCGAACCACTTCCTGCCAGAGCAGGGCACGATCATCCCCCTGCCGTTCTTCTCCCTGTCCATCATCGGCGTGCTGTCGGTGCTGGGCCTGATCTTCATGGTTGGGCGCCTACACGTGCCTGAGGTGGCGGCGCTCACCGTGATGACGGTAGTCTGCTACGGCTGGGTGCTCATCTCCATGTTCGCTTCCCTTCTGGGGACGTCCCTGCTGGGGTTCCGCATCGAGGTGCTGTTGATGCTGCTGTTTTCCACCGTGGGTATTTTCGCGGTGGCGGATTTGCGCACTGCTGGCGTCGATTATTACTACCCTGGCCATTTCAAGGAGCGCACGCAGCGCGTCATCACCGTGGTGCTCATCATCGTGATGGCGGCGGGCACACTGTCCTTCGTGCAGCGCATCCCGGCGGTCAACGAGGCGCACATTGACCAGGCGTATTCGGACACCGACGGCTTCGGTGAGCGCGCCGACCGCTTCCCGCCGGACCCGGGCCGCTACTACGGCGAAATCGACGAGTTCATCCAATCCCACGGCTACGCCCCGGGGGAAACCGTGGTGTACACGGATGAGATCAACTTCATGGCGTTCAAGCCCTACCACGGCTTCAACGCGTTCACCAGCCACTACGCCAACCCGCTGGGTGAGTTCCACCTGCGCAACGAGGCGCTCTCGCAGTGGGCGAAGCTCTCCTTCGACGCCCCCGAGGAGCTCGACGCCGCGATGCAGAGCGCGAAGTGGACGGCGCCGCAGGCCTTCATTTTCCGTGGAACCATGAGCGAAGACCCGCGCGCAGACCGCGCCGACGCCACCGAGAACCGGGATGCAGCGTGGAAGACGCACATCGGCCACGACATCTTCCCGAGCGAGCCGAACGTGCGCTACGAAGGCCTGTTCTTTAACCCGAAGGCGTTCCCCCGCGAGACGTGGGACGCGAAGCAGATTGGTCCGTTTGTCGTGGTGGTTCGCAATGCCGCCACGCCTGAGAAGTAGAGTATGCCCCTGTGACAACTGAGACATCCGTGAATTCCGTGAACCCTGCGAACCCACAGAGTGCGGCGAGCACGCCCGGCGCGCAACAACCTCGGCGCGCCCCGCGCCAGCTGGTGGCTGCGACCGTCGTGTCCGGCTTCATCGCCTTCGTGTTGCTGCTGCTGACGCCGCTGCTGCCTGTGACGCAGGTGCAGTCGTCAGTGCAGTGGCCGCAAGGCGGCTCGGTGGGGTCGGTGAATGCCCCGCTGATTTCGCTAGCGCCGCAGGAGATTGACATGACGGTGCCGCTGGAGGCGACGCGTCACCTGCGCGAGGGCCAGAGCATCATTGTGTCGACGCTGCCTGCGTCCTCGGAGGAGGCGACCGACCGCGGCCTATTTGTGTCGGCGCCTGATGGTGGGCTGGTGGTCAGCTCGATTAATAAGGTGCTCTTCGAGCTGAGCCCCGGCGAGCTGGCGGGTATCGGCCCGGACAAGCAGCTGCGGGTGCACATCACGGATGAGCAGGCGGAAATTTCGGTGCCGGGCACCAGCTTCGAGGAGGTCCTCGAGGATGATTATCGCCCGCAGCTCAGTGGGTTGTACTCGGAGCTGAAGGAGGAGTCGTCGGCGCAGCTTATTGACGCCGGGCTCGCCGCCAACATCGAGATCAACTCTCGCTTTACGTCCAGCCCGACCCTGGTGAAGTCGCTGGCGATGTGGCTGGGGCTGGCCGCGATGGCGGTGAGCCTGTGGGGGCTGTGGCGCCTGGATCAGCTGGATGGGCGTCGTATCCCGCTGTTCAACCGTCGTTGGCGCACGTTCAAGCCGCTGGACGCGGTGGTGCTGGCGGTGCTGGGGTTCTGGCACGTGTTCGGCGCGAACACCTCGGATGACGGCTTCCTGCTGACGATGGCGCGGGTCTCGAACGACTCGGACTACATGGCGAACTATTACCGCTGGTACGGCGTGCCCGAGGCGCCGTTCGGTTCCCCGTTCTATGACGTGTTGGCGTTGTTGGCGAAGGTGACGACGGCGTCGATGTGGATGCGCCTGCCGACGCTGCTGGCCGCCATCTTGGTGTGGTGGCTGATTTCCCGCGAGCTGCTGCCGCGCTTCGGCGCGGTCATCGCGGACCGCCGCATGGCGTACTGGACTGCAGCGTTTGTGTTCCTGGCGTTCTGGCTGCCGTACAACAACGGCACCCGCCCGGAGCCGATTATCGCGATGGGGTTGACGCTGACGTGGGCGCTGTTTGAGCGCACGATCGCCACGAAGCGACTGGCCCCGGCGGCGCTGGGCACGGTGGTGGCGGCGTTCACGCTGGCCTGTGGCCCGACGGGTCTGGCGGCGGTGGGCGTGTTCCTGATCTGCCTGCCTGAGGTGTTCCGCATCATGAACAAGCGACGCGCGATTGCCCCGGGCATCGCGTACATAGCGGCGTTTCTGGCGGCGGGCTTCGCCGTGATGGTGCCGGTGTTCAAGGACCAGACCCTGGCGACCGTATTGGAGGCCACCAAGGTGCGCGGCGAGGTCGGCCCGGCGCTGTCCTGGTACTCGGAGTGGGTGCGCTACGGCACGCTGTTCCAGGAAGCTGTCGACGGCTCGCTGTCGCGCCGCTTCCCGATGCTGGTCTTCGCCTTCTGCGTAGTCCTCATCCTGTTTTCGATGGCACGCCACGGCGCGATCCCAGGCACGCCTGCGAAGCCGACGCAGCGCCTGATGCTGATCATCGGGCTGTCCACGTTCTTCCTGATGTTCACCCCGACGAAGTGGACGCACCACTTCGGTATTTACGCGGGTATCGGCGGTGTGGTCGCAGCACTCGGCGCGGTGGTGCTGTCTCACTTTGCGCTGCAGTCGGCGCGCAACCGCTCCTTTGCGATCGCCGCGGTGCTCTTCCTGGTGTCCCTGAGTCTGGCGGGCTGGAACGCGTGGTGGTACGTGTCCTCCTTCGGCGTGCCGTGGTGGGACAAGAACCCACAGGTGAAGGGCATCGAGGCGAACACTGTTTTGCTCGGAATTACGCTGGTGATTGCCTTGGTGGGCGTCGTCCAGTGGCTGCGGCCGCGCCCTGATTCTGTGCGGGAGCGCGCGGCGGCGTCGCGCTGGGCGGGCGTGATGGCCGCGCCGATCGCCGTCGCCGCGGTACTCATGGTGGCGTTTTCCTGCCTGACCTTTGTGAAGGCGTTCGCGGAACAGACTCCGAACTACTCGGTGGGCATGGGCAACGTGAAGACGTTCAAGGGTGACATCTGCGCCCTCGGCAGCGAGATCTTGCTGGAGACCGACACGAACGATTCCTTCCTCACCCCCGTCGACGGGGTGCCGCTGGGCCGCTCGCTGGACTCCGGCGTGAACCGCGCGTTCCACCCGGACGGCGTGCCTGCCACGATCGCGGACGACAACGCCGACACCACGGATACGAAATCGGGCGACGACACCGCCATCGAGACCGTCCAGTCCGATGCAAACGAGGAGCCTGAGCTCTCCTCGGATGCACGCAGCGTCGAGGGCAACCGCCCGTTCACGCTGCGCGGTGTCAACGGGTCGACGGTGCGCCTGCCGTTCAACCTGGACTTCAACCGCATCCCGCTGCTGGGCACATACGCCGAGCGCGCGACGCGCACGGCCTACCTGGAAACCACCTGGTTCGAACTGCCACAGAAGCGTGACGACGCCCCCCTGCTGGTCACGTCCGTGGCTGGCAAGATCGCGCACCACGACATTAATGGCGTCGAAAAGGAAGGTGCCGAGCTGGTGCTGGAGTACGGCGTGCGCAGCGACGACGGCTCGATAAAGACCCTGGGCGAGGCAGAAATGCTGGACCAGGGGCCGACGCCGAAGTGGCGCAACCTGCGCTACCCCATCGCGGACCTGCCCGAGGAGGCAAACGTGGTGCGCCTCGTCGCCGAGGACGCCTCCCTTGCGGAAGACGACTGGATGGCCGTCACCCCGCTGCGCAACCCGACGCTGCAGCCGCTGAACAAGATGTTCGACTCGGACACCCCGGGCCTGCTCGACTGGTCGGTGGCCTTCCAGTACCCGTGCCAGCGCACGTTCAACCACTTCGCTGGCGTGACCGAGATCCCGGAGTTCCGCATCATGCCTGACGCACCGGGTAAGCAGCAGCTGTCCGGATTCATGGACTTCCTGGGCGGCGGTGCGCTGTCCACCGCGGAGGCCGTGAACTACTCCTACCAGGTGCCGGGGTACATGAAGGGCGACTGGCAGCGCGACTGGGGTTCCCTGTCCCGCTACCAGCTGCGCACGAACTCCATCGGTGAGGTGCCAGCGCTTGCTGAGATCCAGCTCGAAGAGGTCACCCGTTCAGGGTGGTGGACCCCAGGCCCGATGAAGATTCGGGAGGTCTAACAGCTAAGATGAGGCGCCATGCGCGCTTTCGCATCCCTCCGCTCCGTTCTTGTTGCCGCCGCTACCGCCGCCCTTGTCGCGGTTGGTGCGGCGGCTCCGGCGTCTGCGCAGCAGCTGCAGCTGCCGGCGCCGATCGCACCGTCGTTCCGGCTGCCGAGCCTGCTGAAGTCCCAGGGCTGCAAGTCGGAGTACCTGATCGCGGTGCCGGGTGGCGTCAATACGATGCCGGGGCTACCGCGCAACCTGCCGCACGGCGGGAACGTGTGGCTCACGGGCGTGCTTACCCAGCTGTATACGGGTGGGCAGATTCAGCCGCTGTGGATCGCGTACGACGCCGCGCCGTTCGCCACCACGCAGTACCAGACGGCGTCGAATCGTGGCTACGCGGAGACGAAGAAGGCCGTCGCGGGCATCGCAAACGCCTGCCCGAACGCGCGCTTCAGCTTCACCGGCTACTCCCTCGGCGCGGATATTGTGTCGCGGATGCTGAATAACATTGCGCATGACCGTGGCCCTATCGCGAAGGAGCGCGTCGCCTCGGCTGCCCTGTTTTCCAGCCCCTACCAGGGCGGGAACGGTGCGGTGATGTCTGCGGGAACGTCGCCACACGTGCGCGGCGCGCTCGGTGAGCTTGAGGGCGGCTATGGCGACCTCGGTGAGCGCGTGCTGGAGATCTGCAACACCGGCGACATCGTGTGCTCCCCGACGGAGAATCAGCGCGAGATCGTCGACCCTGCGATGGACGTCAACCTGAGCAGCGGCGGGATGCCCCGCTGGGTGATTGACATCGCGCGCGCGAACGACGGCCGCACGAGCAGCATCATCCACTCGATCGGTGCGCACGGGTCCTACACGCTGGCGCAGCAGCATGAGGCTGCGAACTGGATCGCCAACCACCGCTAGTCCCTCCGACGCGCATGTCCGCCCCACACGTTAGAGTTGTGGGCATGCATGATCTTTTTCATCACGTAAACGGCGAGTGGGTCGACTCCCACGAGATCCCGGCGGACCGCGGCATCGACGGCTCCTTCTACGCCCTGCGCGACAAGGCGGAGGAGGACGTCCACGCGATCGTCTCGGAGACCAGCGACCTGTTCGCCTCCTTCATGGACACCGACGCCATCAACGCCGCAGGCACCGCGCCCCTGCAGCCGGACCTGGACCTGATCGCGGTGAAAGATATCGAGGAGTTCGCCCATAACCTGGGCGTGCTCGACCGCACGGGTGTCGGCTCCCCCCTGGCCTTTTGGGTTGAAAAGGACTCCCAGGGCGAGGACAGCGTGCCCTACCTTGTCCAATCCGGCCTTGGCCTGCCGGACGAGGCCTACTACCGGGAGGACGCCCACGCGGAGACCCGCGCCACCTACCAGAAGCACGTGGCCCGCATGCTGGCGTTTTTGGACCCGGCGTACCTGCTGGGGCTTACGCCTGAGGTGGCGGCGCAGCGCATCATGAACCTGGAGACCCAGGTGGCGGCCAGCCACTGGGATGTGGTGCGCAGCCGGGACGCGATGGCTACCTACAACCCGGTGGAGTTGGCGGAGTTGCCGTCGATAATTGTGACGATGCTGCGCGGCGCCGGGCTTCGCGACGGCCGCGTGATCAACATGATGCCCTCCTTCACCGAGGACTTAGCGACGATGCTTCGCCCCGAAACCCTCGCCGACTGGCAACTGTGGGCGGCGTGGACCGTGCTGCGCTCGCGCGCAAGCGTGCTCACCGAGGAGATCGGGCGGGCGAACTTCGAGTTTTACGGCACGGTGCTCTCCGGCGCGACGCAGCAGCGCGACCGCTGGAAGCGCGGCGTGGGGCTGGTGGAGTCGCTGGTGGGCGAGGAGATCGGCAAGGAGTATGTGGCGCGCCACTTCCCCGCCAAGTCGAAGGAGCAGATGCTCTCCCTGGTGGACTACCTCGTGCGCGCCTACGAGCAGCGCATCAGCAACCTGCCGTGGATGACACCCGCCACCCGCGAGCGCGCCCTGGAGAAGCTGCGCCTGTTCCAGGCGAAGATCGGCTACCCGGAAACCTGGCGCAGCTACGAGGGCCTGACCTTTGACCCTTCCGGTGAGCAGCTGGTGGCCAACGTGCGCCGCGGCGCCGCCTTCGAGCATGACTACCAGCTGGGCAAGATCGGCAAGCCTTCGGACCGCTCCGAGTGGGTGACCACCCCGCAGACCGTCAACGCGTTCTACAACCCGGTAGTCAACGACATCACCTTCCCGGCCGCAATCCTGCAGCCGCCGTTCTTCGACCCGGAGGCGGACCCAGCGCGCAACTTCGGCGCGATCGGCGCCGTCATCGGGCATGAGATCGGCCACGGTTTCGACGACCAGGGCTCGCGTTACGACGGCCACGGCAACCTCAACTCCTGGTGGACCGACGAGGACCGCGCCCACTTCGAGGAGCGCACCGCGAAGCTGGTGGAGCAGTTCCAGGGCCTGGTGCCTTCTGTGCTGGAGGGCCAGGACGTCGCGGGTGTCAACGGCGAGTTCACGCTCGGCGAGAACATCGGCGACCTGGGCGGACTTGGTATCGCGGTGGTGGCGTACCTGCTGTACTGCGCCGACAACAACGTCGAGCCGAACCTGGAGGAGCTCTTCCTGGCGTGGGCCCGCGTGTGGCGTTCGAAGGCGCGGCCGGAGATGGCGGCGCAGCTGCTGGCGATTGACCCGCACTCGCCGAACGAGTTCCGTTGCAACGTCATCGCGTCCAATGTTGACGAGTTTTACGAGGCCTTCGACGTGGAGCCTGGCTCCGCGATGTGGATCGCCCCGGAGGAAAGGGTCAAAATATGGTAGAGGAATCGTCGCTTCAGCCCGGCGCGGAGGGCGCGCACTACCCGCTCAACGAGCAGGGTTCCGAGGAGTTCCAGGTCGGTGGCGTGGAGCGCACCCTGCCGGAGTCGGAGCAGCTCGCGCAGCTGGTGTCCTACATCGAGGCGTCCTACGAGGACTCCTCGCAGTACCTGGCGCTGCTTCCGGACCGGATTACGCACGCCGCGATGCTAATGTTGGGCTCCGCGGTGGACCACCAGATGCCGGGCGTGGCCCTGACCGGGGACGTCTCCGTCGAGGACGCCCCGCTGGGCCAGGTGTTCACCTCCTCCAAGGCGCCCGCAAAGGGCGGCGTGTGGGTGGTGTCTTGCTACGACGGGCCAGCGGATGCCCGCGAGTTCGCCTGGCGCCCCGAGGTTGCCGCCTGCGCTGAGCAGGCCGGCGCCCGTGCCTACGACGTGGACGACCCGGCCGGCGTCGCCTCCGCCGTGCACGCCGCACGCCAGGAAGGCGCGGACGTGGTCGCGGTGTGGGGCACCGGCTCCTCCTGCGGGTTGCTGCCTGCGGGCGCGGACGCCTACGTGCTCACCTTCCCCGCCGAATCCGCCGAAGCCGCTGGGGCCCTCGCGACGGTTGACGCAAAGGTATTGCTGCAACGCGCCTCCGACGCCGGGTGGGAGCAGCCCTCAGTCGAGGGGGCGGAAGTGAAAGAGTACGTCTCCACCGGGGTGATCGCTACCCCGGCCCAGCACCGGCGCAAGGTCCTGGATGCCGCGGAGTTTCTTGCCGGACTTGCTACGGCCGAACGCTGACGCGGGCGTGGCGTCGTGGCGCTGGACAATGCCACGGCGTACGTCGACGGTGTTGTGGTAGGCGCTGCCGTTCGTCAGCGCCGCCACCGCCCACGTCTCATCCAACGTGGTGCCCCAGGAGACAGAGGCGGTCGCTGTGGACGCTTCGTTGGCCCAGCCCATCTTGGAACCCTGCACGCCACGCAGACGCGCGGTGCCGAACTGCTGACCAAACCCGTCAGAGGCTACCAACGACTGTCGGCGCATCCCTTCCAGCAGTGGCTCCGCCGCTGGGTCCCACAGGATCGCCGCGATGAAGGTGGCCACGTCCCTCGCCGAGGTCAACGTCGTGCCCCACGCGCCGACGCGCTGCGTGCGCTCCAGCTCGAAGTCGGCGGCAATCTCGTCGATGGCCTGCGGGTAGCGGGCGTCGAGCGCCTCGGCGATCGCGTCGTTGGAGACGCGCACCATCTCCTCCACCTGCGCCTTCTCCTCCTTCGTGCCGTTATAGAGCACCCAGTAGCCCAGGTAGAGCTTGGCCAGGGACAGGGCGGCGCGGGGCTCCTCGCCCGCCGGGGAGATCGACACCCGGCCGTCCGGGTGCACCACCGCCAGCGCAGTGCGCTCCCGCGTGTAGCCGGGGTTCACGTGAAAGCCCTGCAACGCAGGCATCAGCGCGCACACCAACAGCGCAGCAATCCACTTCTTCAACACAGTGCTTCCGCTTCGTTTCGCGCCCTAGAGGTCCAGGATGGAGTCCGCTTCGCTGACGTCCTCGCTGACCGGCTCCGGCACCTCGCACAGGTACACGTTGGCGCCGGTGGCGTCCTTCGCCCCAAGCATCGGGCCGAACGGGCTGAGCGTCGGACCAGCCAACACCTGGCCGCCACCCATACGCACCGCATGGGACGTCGCATCAACGTCCTTGACGCCGAAGTAGGAGTGCCAGACCGCCGCAAGGCCGTGCTGCTGCAGCCGCGGGTCCAGACGCAGACCCAAGAACGCCGCGCCCTCCTGCAGCGCAATGTAGTAGCCGCTTTCCTTGCGCAGCTCCCAGTCGAACAGCTCCCCGTAGAAGTCCACGGTGGCCTCATCCGGCGCCACGCACTCGTACCACACCGGAACACCCGGCTCACCAGCGGCAACGAAGGCATCCTCCCCCGCCGGGCGCATCAAGCCGAACAAGCCACCGGACGGGTCGGCACACACCGTCATCACACCGAAGTCCACCTCCTGAGAGCTCAGCACCTTGCCACCCAGCGACTCCACGCGTGACTCAATCGAGCCGTCCGCGTCCATGAAGTACGTCACCCACAGATCCCGCTCCTGCTTCGACGGCACAAACCCCGCCACCGGCAACCCGTCCTTACGGGCAACCCGGTACGTCTCGCCCGTCACTTCCCAGCCGAGCACCTTCGAGTAGAAGTACGCGGACTTCTGCACGTCTTTGGTCAAGCAGTCCTGCCAGTACGGCATCCCTGGTGTTCCCTGAAACGCAGGCATTTACATGTTCCTCCACTTTTCCGGATCGAAATCGTCGTTCGCGGTGCGCTCATCGAAGTAGTCGCCGTCATCCCCGCCGGTGCTCACGGTTGCCGTTTGGGTGCCGACGGTGACGGAGTCGGCGTCGAAAAGCAGGTGCCCGCGCGCACGCACCACCTCCCCATTGACACTGACCTCGCCGGCGTTGATGAGCTCCTTGGCGTGCCCGCCGGACTCCACAAGGTTGGCCACCTTCAAAAACTGACCGAGCTTAATGCTCTCCCCCGAAATCACCACATCAAACGCCATGATTACACCACCGGCGGAGCAAGCTTGACCGCAGTGCCCACCGCGGACACCAACATCATGCCGCCGTCAGCGCCCATGGACTCGTAGTCCACCTTCACGCCAACCACCGCGTCAGCCCCCATCTCCGCGGCGCGATGCCACAGCTCGTTCAGGGCCTCCTCGCGGGCGCGCACGACGTCGGCCTCCCACGCGGCGGCGCGACCACCCACAATGTTGCGAATGCCCGCCGCGAAATCCTTGAACACATTCATGCCGACGATCGCCTCGCCGCCCACGATGCGCATGTACTCAGCGATGGTGCCCCCATCGACGGAATTAGTAGTGCTTAGAATCATGCAGCCAGTCTAAGCCACGCCCCCGACACTTAGCGTTCAGCCTGGTCAGTCGGCATAATCGACAAGGTATCGATGTTCACGTGCGGCGGCAAACTCGCCACCCAACGCACCGCCTCCGCGATGTCCTCCGCGGTCAGGTTCAGCTTGCCCTCGTACACCGCGTCCGCGCGCTCGGCACCGCCCGCGAAACGGTTCAGGGAGAAGTCCGTCTTCACCCGGCCAGGGTCAATCTCCGTGACGCGGATGTTGTTCTCCGCCTCTTCCCGTCGCAGCGCCCGCGTGATCCCGCGCAGCCCGTACTTCGCCGCGTTATAGCCGCTGCCGCCCTTGTACGCGTCAGTCGCCGCCACGGACCCAATGTTCACCACCAGACCGGACGCCTCCAGCAGGTGCGGGTACAGGGCCTTCGTCACCCGCATGGTGCCGAGCACGTTCGTCTCGTACATCCACTGCCAGTCGGCGGGGTTGGCGTCGCGAAGCAGGTCGAGGCCCTTCGCGCCGCCCGCATTATTCACCAGCAGCCCAACCGGCCCCTCAATTATCGACGCCAACTCCCCCACACTCACCTCATCCGTCACATCAAGGCGCACCGCCACGCCCCCGATCTCTTCTGCGATGGCCTGGCAGTGCTCCACCCGGCGCGCCGCCACGTACACCTTCCAACCGTCCGCGGCGAGCGCCCGCGCACACGCCTCCCCGATCCCGGCGGAGCCTCCCGTTACTACGGCTACTTTCGTTGTCTCTGTCATGGTTGGCAGTGTAGTGCTCGTGCGGGCTCGGCGTGCCTGGGCGTTTGGGTGATCGTCCTGCTTTTTCAAATCTCAGGGTTATACTCTCACCTGCAGTGCGTACCCATTCATGTGAGTACTTCACTGTCCGCAGGAGTTTATTCACCTGCGCCTCTCCGTGGGATTTCGTCCCTCACCTGCGGAAGGACCCTATGGGGCGGCGCCTGATAAGGAGGAATCCTATGGGTTGCTTCATGCTCCAAATTGGGCTTAAGAGACATTTTGTGTGTATAAATCTATCTGGTTTCCTGGGATGACCTCGGACAACAACCAGATATGGTTTTCAAAACAGTTCCATTCGCCCGTTTCGAGAAACCAACACCAAATGACGTCTGGTGTGTGGTATGAAGTCTGCGGGTAGCGCAGGGACCCCAGCGAGATCGAGTGCTCTAGGGGGGGTGGTTTACAAGTAGTCCGCGAATCGGTCGGGGTAAGCCACGGCTAGTTGGTTGATGGCTTGTTTCCACCCGGTGGCTTTCGCTCCTTCAATATAGCCGTTGCACTCAATGTCGCGCTTTGCTTTCTTCGCCCGCTGGGCGGCACGCTTGTTCGATGTTGCAGATCATCAGCCACAGCGTCTTTAGTGCGGCAGTATCGTTCGGGAATTGGCCCCTGTTGCGGGTAGCTTTACGCAGTTCAGCATTCAGCGACTCGATTGAATTGGTGGTGTAGAGCACCCGGCGTGCCGCCGGCGGAAACTGCAGAAACGGCACGAACCGCTCCCAAGCGTCGCGCCAGACTTTGACCGACTGCGGGTATTTCCGGCCCAGTTCACTGGCTTCGAACGCATCCAAGGCGGCACGGGCGGTGTCCTCGTTAGCGGCTGTGTAGACCTCACGCAGCGCCCGGGAGACACCTTTGCGGTCCTGATACGACACCCACCGGTTCGTAGCCCGAATCAGGTGCACAATGCAGGTCTGCACTATGGAATTCGGCCAGGTTGCCTCCACGGCTTCCGGCAAGCCTTTGAGCCCGTCGCAGCACACAATGAACACGTCCTGGACACCGCGGTTGGCCAGATCCGCGCACACCGATGCCCAGAATGCAGCGCCTTCATTGTCGGCGATCCACAATCCCAGGATGTGCTTGATGCCGTCCATGTCGACACCAACCGCCATATAGCAGGCTTTGTTGACCACGCGGTGGCCGTCACGGATTTTCACGCGTAGCGTGTCGAGGAAGATCACCGGGTAAAACTCGTCGAGCTGGCGGTTTTGTCAGATCATGACCTCGTCTAACACCGCATCGGTAATGGTGCTGATCGTATCCGGGCTCATATCCACCCCAAGGGTGGTCGCGAGGTGATGCTGGATATCGCGCACTGTCATCCCGCCGGCGTAGAGCGAGACGATCATGTCGTCGAGTTCTGTCAGCCGACGTGCGCCCTTGGGCACCATCCGGGGAGTAAACGTGCCGGCACGGTCCCTGGGCACGGTCACTTCCACCGCGCCGTAGCCAGAATTGACGGTCTTGGTGTACGACCTGTTGCGGTGATTGCTCTCCTGCGCGGTTTCCACCTGGGCTTTGGCTTTGCGGTCGGAATGGCTATAGCCCAAATGCGCATCCATCTCTGCCTTAAGACCAGCGTTGATCGATGCCTGCAACAAGCCTTTGACCAGCTCGCTTGCATCATCAGCGGAGGTCGACAGCTCGCTGATCAGGCTGGCGAGCTCAGGATTTTCCATCAGCTTCTCGCTGATCTCGTTGACCCTCGCCGGGTCATGGTTTTCTTCGGTGACACCGTAGTCATTATCGGTGAAACTCCCTCTCAATCAGAGCCTCACACACAAACTTCCTGACACCCTTCAGGAATGACAGGCGAGGAGCAATCCGCGGGGACGGATAAGGCCACAGCGCGTTCAAATGTCTCACATGAGTGCAACGGTGAGGGGTGTAGAGAACGCACGGTGGGCGGTTGCGAATAAGTGACCACGCTGGCAGCCAAGAGGTACGAGCGATGAAAGATCAGCTCGAGCATTAGCGAACGTACTGACGTCGCTTTATTAGGTGTACTGACCGGGTACGTTGCGGGCACGCCGGTTCGGCGCACCGCCACAGCCGCTTGCGCCACACCAGCAGCACCGGCCGCCCCGCCGAGGGGATGTCACGCACCAGATGCTCACGCCGGCCGTGGGCCACCGCGACCACCCCGCACCGCGGGCACCCGGTCACCGACTCGGAGGTCTCCACCAACAGCTCCAGCTCACCGCCGTACTCACCGACGGCAAGCACCACCAACCCCGAGATGCCGAGCATCGCAGCGGACAGGACGGTAGCCTCAACACTCACCTGGGACTCCTCTCGATCCGTTGCTTGGTCGCTACGAATCGTGGAGTCCCAGGCCCGTCTTCACCAGCCCAACCCGGTCAGCGCGTCGCAACCCGGCTACCACGCTTGGTGAGGAAAAGCTGCTAACATGGTTCGGCGACGGCCCGGGCACGTCCTTGTTCCTAACCGTCGTGCGCTGGGGTCCGCGTGGACCGCTCGGCCAGCGTCCATCCAGTCAGGAGGAAGTCAGCAAATGTTCGACGACAACGGCTCATTCCTACTCGCCATGTTCGAGTTCTTCATCTTCTTCGCATGGTTCATGTCCCTGTGGTGGATCTTCGGAGATCTCTTCCGCAGCAAGGACCTCGGCGGCTTCGCGAAGGCGCTGTGGGTGGTGTTCATCGTCGCGCTGCCGTTCATCGGAATGCTCGCGTACCTGCTTGTTCGAGGTCGGGGGATGACCGACCGCGCGGTCGAGGCGCGCCAGGAGCTCCAGCAGCGGCAGGATGAGTACATCAAGTCCGTCGCCGGCGGCTCCGCCGGATCGAGCCCGACCGATGAGATCGCCTCGGCGAAGGCCCTTCTCGACTCGGGAGCGATTACCCAGCAGGAGTTCGACCAGATCAAGGCAAGGGCGCTCTCCTCGGTCTGACCCTAGTCCGCTCCCTCGCCAGCCGCAGCGTCGCGGTCCGAGGGCGGCCATCCGGCGCGGCCTAGGTATTCGCCAAGTGTGCGGCTTGCGCGCGCGAGCAGGCGCATACCGGGCAGAGGGTGTCCGATTGTTTGTGTGCGGGGGTGTTCCTATATAGGTTGTCAACCTAGCGGGTGGAGAAATTGGGGGCGGATTCTCTCTGCGGGGTTGTTTGGTCGTGTTGTTTTCGGGCATGGCTGCTAGCCGACTGGGATTTTACCCGGTCGGCTATCTTTACTCTTAGTGTCTAGGCTGCTAGGTCTTCCTGTGATGGTGCGGGATCGTGGTAGTGCTTGTGGTTGCGCATCATGGCGTAGAGGACGTTGAGCCGTCTGCGGGCTAGTGCTACTACTGCGGCGTTGTGTCTCTTGCCTTCACGGCGCTTTCGTTCATAGAATTGCCGGGAACGCTCATGGAATCTGATGGATGCAAAAGATGATTGCCATAGGGCGTTCTTTAATTTTTTATTGCCAGCTCGGTTCAGTGAGTTCGACATGATCGAGGTCCCGGACTGGTTTGTCCGAGGTGATAAGCCAGCGTAAGAGGCTAGGTGCCCAGCTGTCGGGAAGTCGGTCATGTCGCCCGCGGTCATGAGAATTTGTGCTGCCGTCTTTGGTCCGATTCCTGGCATGGATAACAGGATTTGAGTGTGGGGGATGTCGTTGATGAGCTCGATGACTTCCTGCTCGATTTGTGTGCGGTGCTCGAGCTTTAAAAGCGCGTCCTTCGCCGACATTGCTACGCCCATTTCGGCATAGTGTGCACCAGCAATGGCAACTGTTTGCTCAGAGATGGCAGCGAAAATGGCATCGAGGACAGGTTCAGGATTGCGTGCCTTATAGCGTCGAGCGAAGGCAGTTGCCTTGGCCTTTCCGAGGCGTTTTATCTTGGTCGGTCCGCCGTAGCGTGCAAGTAGGTGCAGAACCCACTTGCGGTGAATTATCTGACCGCGAAGGGCCTGTTCGAATTGCGGGTAGCAGCCTACTAGTGCACTTCGAATCTGATTGATGAGCCTGGTGTAGGAGCGCGCTAAATCTTCGTCGATACCGTTGAGGACCTTCAACTGGAGGAAGGCTTCTTCGACGCGGTCGACGCTGCGGAGGGATTCCGGAAGGTTCTTTGCAGCGTGGGCGATGATATAGGCGTCCCGGATATCAGTTTTGGCATTGCCAGCGTGGATGCGCGAGAGTTGACGCATAGCCAAACCGGGAAGGTAGCGCACGTCGATCCCGAGTTCTTGAGCAACCGCGACAGTTAGTCGACCAATGTTATTGGGCTGGTCCACGACGACAAGGACCTTGTGGTCGTGTGCGCTGAACGCTGAAAACAGTGCGCGCAGGGATTTTTCGTTTTGGTTGATGCGCTTAGATAGCACCTGGGTGCCGTCGATATCTAAGACGCAAGCGTGGTGAAAGTATTTACCGACGTCCATGCCGATGACATAGTCGTAGGTCATGCCAGACCTCCTAGCGAATTGAATGAGTATGGGACTTATTTCATCGCTGGTGGTCGGACATACTTCACGCTGGCATCCACATTACTTTGAGACCTCGCACATTCTGTGCGGGTCAGGTTCCTATTAGCAGTCTGGAGTATGCCACTGCCTTCGGCGGCATCACCCCCCGGATCATTTTCAGACAGGGACGAAAACAAGCCATACCGAAGGCAGCGACTAGTTCCACTGCCCCAAGGCAGAAGGAACGCAGACAAACATAACCTGCCCCAGCATGGGGCTAGGAGTACGAATCCTGAGTTCCTTCAAGCGGAACTGCCAACAACGTAATGGGACTAGAACCAGCCGCCTGTGCGTTGGGCGGTCGCATATAGCCAGGGGGACGAGCAAAGCCCTTGACGTGCACAATTCTGGTCGCATAGAGGTATCGGGGGTTCCGGTCGACCTCATTGCGTCGACCAACCCAGGTCAGCGGTGATTTGGATGATTTTGGGGCTATTTTGCCGATTTTGCGCTGACCTGCGTTGGTAAACCGGAGTAGGTCGACGGGAAGAGGTCGACGGGCCGAAAGAATTCGATACCGGCATTGATCATCAGTGGAACCCAGCTTAGGCGTGAGAAGAGGGTGGGCTGGACGCGGCTAGTTACACACAAAATGTCCCTTAAGCCTCGATACCGGCATTGATCATCAGTGGAACCCCAGCTTAGGCGTGAGAAAAGGGTGGGCTGGACGCAGCTAAACACACACAAAATGTCCCTTAAGCCCCAAATTGAGAGACACAGAAAAACTAAAGAGAAAGGGATGCGAAGATGGAAATTCAATCTTCGCATCCCGTGGGTGTGGTTACTTGCGCTAACCGTTGGATTCACCCGCGCTTCTGAAGCAGTTTGGCCGCTCCTTCAGAATGCTCTCATGTAGTGTGTCCCTCGCCACCCTCCAGGTCCTCAAACACCCTGGAGGGTGGTTCTATTTTGCAACACAACAACACATCACAACACCATGTTTTGTGTTGTACTCATTGTCCCCCTGACATGTCCCCCTGTCAACCGAAACCCCTCAATGCTCTGTCCCTTCTCGGCTCGCACCGATACTCTTTGAAAAAGTTCCCGCGCGCGCTCGGGAACCATTTTGGATTTCGAGCCCACTCCGGTCGACCGACGCTGCCGTTTCCCCAGTTCGCGACGCCTGTCCATGAAGATCGTTCCCCGCATCACGGTTCTCGCGGGAACTTTTTCGACGGGCGGGGGCGGTAAGCCGAGCGGCAGGCGGGGCCGTAGGGGCTACACACCCCGGTACCCTGGCTGGTATGTATTCGATGGAGCAGATGCGTTCAGGCCAGTGGTTCCTCCCCGGCGGCGAGGAGGCCGACGCCCAACACGCCCGGACGTGGGAGTTGATGCGCCAGGTCAACGCCTTGGGCAACACCGATCAGCCGCGGGCGGAGGAGCTGTTGCGGCAGGTGTTTTCCAACAGTGCGCACGTGCCGGGCCTGTTCGCGCCGCTGCATGTGGAGTTCGGGCTGAACACTCGGTTCGGCAAGGGGTGCTTCATGAACTTCAACTGCGTCATCCTCGATATTGCGGAGGTGACCATCGGGGACGGGTCGATGTTCGGGCCAGGCTGTCAGCTGATTACGGTGGGCCACCCGGTTGAGGACGCGGTAAGGCGGGCTGAGGGGTGGGAGATCGCGAAGCCGGTTCGGATTGGGAAGGACTGCTGGTTCGGGGCGGGTGCGATGGTGATGCCGGGTGTGACGGTGGGCGATCGTTGCGTGGTGGCTGCGGGCACGGTGGTGACGAAGGACGTGCCAGATGACTGTTTGGTGGCGGGGGTGCCGGGCGTCGTGAAGCGGAGGTTTGGCAAGGATGCCTGAGCACGCGTTTGACCTGGGGCGGATTGGGGAGGGGCTGCCCGTCGCGAAGGTGATTGGGGAGCTGCCGCGCACCGGGCCGCTGGTGGTGGAGGCGCCGCCTGGGACGGGTAAGACGACGCTGGTGCCGCCGGCGGTGGCAAATGTGTGTGGGAAGACGCTGGTGACGGCGCCGCGGCGTGTGGCAGTGCGTTCGGCGGCGAAGCGGCTGGCGGACCTGGATGGGTCGCGGCTTGGGCAGCGGGTGGGCTACTCCATTCGTGGTGAGCATCGGGATGGTTCGCTGGTGGAGTTTGTGACGCCGGGTGTGCTGCTGAACCGCCTGTTGCAGGACCCTGGCCTGGAGGGCGTCAACGCGGTGATCATCGACGAGGTGCACGAGCGTGGCCTGGACACCGACCTGGTGCTGGCCATGTGCATGGAGACTGCCCTGCTGCGCGATGACCTGTACCTGTGCGCGATGTCGGCGACGCTGGACGCGCGCCGCTTCGCCGACCACATGGGCGCCGAAGTGCTGTCCACGGAGGCGGCGACCTACCCCGTCGAGGTCACATATGCGCCGCACGCTGGGCGGATGCAGGGTTCGCGCGAGTTCTACCGGCATGTGGCCGCCCTCGCGGAGGCGCCGGAGCGCACCCTGGTGTTCGTGCCGGGGGTGCGGGAGGTGGAGCTCGTCGCCAGCTTTCTTGACGACGCCACTCCGCTCCACGGCCGCTTGTCCTCCGCGGAGCAGGACGCCGCGCTCTACGGGGATGCTGCGGTGGTGGTGTCGACGAACGTTGCGGAGTCCTCGGTGACGGTGCCGGGTGTGCGCCGCGTCGTGGATGCCGGGCTTGCCCGGGTGCCGCGGCGGGATGCCCGCGGGATGACGGGCTTGGTGACGGTCTCTGCGGCGAAAAGCAGTGCGGACCAGCGGGCGGGCCGCGCGGGCCGCCTGGGGCCTGGCACGGTGGTGCGGGCCTACTCGGAGGCAGACTACCAGCACTTTCAGCCGGATGTGGCCCCGGAGATTGCGACGAGTGACCTCACGCAGGCGGCGCTGCAGTTGGCGGCGTGGGCGTCGCCAGACTTGCCGCTGCTGGACCCTCCCCCGGCGCACCACTTGGCCGCTGCGCAGGAGACGCTGCGGCTCATCGGCGCGCTGGACGATCAGCACCGCATCACCGCCCTCGGCGAGAAGCTGGTGCGCATGCCGGTGGACCCACGCCTGGGCGCGGCGTTGGTGAAGTTCGGCTCGGGCGCTGCGGACACGGTGGCCAAACTCGCCGACCAGCCCGCGAAACGCCTGGCCAGGCTGGTGCACAAGTCTGCCCCGGTGCCACCGGGCGACGTGATCGCGGCGGCGTACCCCCAGTGGGTGGCCAAGCGCGACGGTAATGAGTACCTGCTTGCTTCAGGAACGAGGGCGCGGCTGGACGTGCCGATCGGCGCCCCGGAGTGGATCGCGGCCGCAGAGGTGCAGCGCACGGCGCGGGGTGCGGTGATCCGCGCGGCGGAACCGCTCGCGATGCCGGAGGAGCGCGTCGAGGAGCACGTACGCGCCTCGCTCGTGGACGGGAAAGTGCGCGCACGCAGGGTCAAAGCCATCGGTGCCATCGAGCTGAGCGCCACCCCGATCCGCCCCGAACCCCACGAGGTGGAAGAGGCACTGCGCGACATCAGCTTCGAGGATTTCACGCTTGATAGCGCCGCCCTGGCGCTTAAGCAGCGCCTCGATTTCCTGCACGCCACCATCGGCGAGCCGTGGCCGGACGTGACCAAGGGCGACTACTCGCTGGAGGTGGCGCAGTTGGCCAGGGGGGCGTCGATAAGAGGGCTGGACATGCGGCAGGCGCTGATGCGGCAACTGCCGTGGCCGGAGGCATCAAAGCTCGACGAGCTGGCGCCGACGCGCATCGCGCAAGGCAAACTCGACTACTCGACGGGCCGCCCCGTCGTGCGGCTGAAGCTGCAGCTGGCGTTCGGGCTGGCGGACTCGCCAGTGATTGGCGGGCAGCGGGTGCTGTTCCACCTGCTCTCCCCCGCGGGGCGCGAGCTGGCGGTCACGGACGACCTGCGCAGTTTTTGGAACGGGCCCTACCAGGACGTGCGTAAGGAGATGCGCGGGCGCTACCCGAAGCACCCGTGGCCGGAGGACCCGTGGACGGCGACGCCTACTGCTCGAACGAAGCGCACGCTGAATAAATGATGCCGCCGCCGACAAGGCCAGCGACCGTCAGCACCGACGCGATGCCGAGGTCCGCATTGCGGCGGTTGTACTGGCGCGGCTTGAGCTGAATGTTCACCGGCTTCGCCAGGTTCGTAATCTGCAGGTTAATGCTGTCCTGCACCGCAACGATTGGTAGCCCCATTTGGGTGGCAAAGCCGAGCGGGATCAGTGCCAGCAGCGGAATGCCCACTGCCAAGGAAGTCTTGGAACACTTCGGCGTGATCTGCTCAAAACCGAGCGGCTTCAGGAAGTCCGGTGCCACGCCTTCATCCGTTCCCGGGTTCGCCACAGTGACTCGGACCGGGATGATTTCCGTGGATTCGTCGCCGTAGTGGGCAACGACTGGCCACTGGTAATCGCCAGGATCGACGCCGACAGATGGCGTCAGCTCGATGGAGCCATCGGCTTCAGAAAGGTGCGCCCAGCTGGGGATACTCGTGCCGCTGTACCAGGCTTGGCCCCTCGGCAGCGGTGGGGGTAGTGTTTCCGTACTACCGATAGTTACGGTTGTAACGGGGTAATTGCCCTGCACGATCGCCTGTCCGTGCGCAGTTTCTACCGCCACGGCGTGTGGGGAGGTGCAGGCAAGCATGACTGCACACGCAGCAGCTGTAATCCGGCCACGCATGACCGACCTCCTTCGACGCTTCACGGCTCTCATCATAAGGTAACTTATTCTCCATGACTAATGCCCAATCACACACGGTGACCATGTGGACGCTGGTGTCGCTCATTATCGGCTCCACCATTGGCTCCGGCATCTTCGCCTTGCCGCAAAATATTGGCTCCGTGGCGAGCCCCGGCGCAATGCTCATCGGCTGGGTCATAGCCGGTGTGGGCATGCTCTCCATCGCGTTCGTGTTCCAGATCCTGGCGCGGCGCAAACCGCACCTGGACTCGGGCGTGTACTCCTATGTACGCGCTGGCCTGGGCGACTTCATCGGGTTCACCTCTGGACTGGGCTACTGGTTGGGTTCCGTGATGGCACAGGTGGGCTACGCCACCCTGTTCTTCTCCACGGTGGCCTACTACTTCGCCCCGCTGAATAATCGGTGGGGGCTGGCTGTGGCGGTATCCGTGATGACGTGGGGCATCTTCATCATGCTGACCCGCGGCGTGAAGCAGGCTGCCGTGATGAACGTGGTCACCACGGTGGCCAAGCTGGTGCCGATCCTCTGCTTCATCGTCCTGGTCGCCTTCCTCGGCTTCTCCTGGGACAAGTTCACCTTGGACTTCTGGGGCGAGGGCTCGGCCATCCCGTTCTCGCAGCAGCTGCAGGGCATCATGCTCTACACCGTGTGGGTCTTCATCGGCATTGAGGGCGCCTCCGTGTACTCCAAGCAGGCGAAAACTCGCAAGGACGTGGGCCGCGCGACCATCATCGGCTTCCTGTCGGTGCTGTTGCTGCTGGTCTTAGTGTCCACGCTCTCCTACGGCGTGCTCACCCAGGAGGAGCTGGCGGCGCTGCCGGAGAACTCGATGGGTGCCGTGCTTGAGGCGGTCGTCGGCCCGTGGGGCGGCGTGTTCATCTCAATCGGCCTGTGTCTGTCGGTGCTGGGCGCGTACGTATCCTGGCAGATGCTGTGTGCCGAGCCGATCGTGCTCATGGCGAACGACGGCCTGCTGCCGCAGTCGCTCGGCGTGGCCAACAAAGCGGGCTCCCCGTTCCGCGCGCAGCTGATCTCCACCGTGGTGATCCAGCTGTTCGTGATCATCTTCTTCGCCAACGAGACGTCCTATAACGCGATGGTGCAGCTGGCGACCATCATGTACCTGCTGCCGTACATCTTCTCCTCGCTGTACCTCATCCTGCTCGCGGTGCGCGGCAAGGGGCTTAACCACCCGAACGCGGGCGTGCGTTTCGACGACTCCGGTCCGGAGGTCAGCCGCAGCGACAACCAGCGCCACCTCATCGTCGGCGCGGTCGGTTTCGTGTACTCAATGTGGCTGATCTACGCCGCCGACCCGGTCTACGTGCTCTTCGGCGCGCTCGCCGTGGTCCCGGGCATCATCCCGTACGTGTGGACGCGCATCGCGAACAAGGAGCGCCTCTTCAACAGCTTCGAGTGGGTTGTGGTGGCGATCGTGATCGCGGGCGCTATCGCAGCCGTGGTCGGCCTGGCCAACGGCTCTCTGCAGCTCTAGTCAGCTCTCAGCAGCTCTAATCGTTTCGGCGGTCCGGGTCCACAGCTAGCTGTGGCCACAGGACCGTCGCGGTGTTTTCGGCGTGCCGCTCGGCGGAGGCCTCACTGAACGCCTGGCGCATAACAATGCCGCCGAGCAGCATGCCCACGAAGGCGTACGGGTTGATGTTCGGGTTATACAGGCCCTCGTCCATCCCCTTGCGGATCCCCTCCACCATCCGTTCGAGGATTTCGGTTTCAAGGCGCAGACGCCACTGCGACACGAAAGGCTCTGCGCTGGCGATGATGGAGCCGATCAGCCTCACGCCCAGCGTCTCGTCGAGGTAGCGCTGCAGGTCAATCATGTATTTTACGAACTCTGCGCGCGTGGTGGGGAGGTAGATCGGGATCTGGAGCGCGATTGAGTCCAGCGCCGCGGTGATCATCTCGCGGCGGTCAGCGTAGCGGCGGTAGATCGTCGTCTTTGCGACACCACAATCCGCCACAACCTCGTCGATCGTTACAGAGTGCAATCCGCGATCGCGGGCGATGCTGAGCACCGACGCGAAAATCTTCTGCTCGGTTGCTGCCCTACGGGCCGGCCTAAGAATCTTCTGCTGCTTTTCCACGCCGCCATTATTGCACGAATTCTTGCCACCCAAGCCGCGCGCATAGAACAACTACGAGCGTCAATAAGGCGATTCGGACCAACTTGGACCCGCCCTGCAGCACGGTGCGCGCGCCGAGCTGCGCGCCGATGACGTTCGCGATCGCGAGCGCGATTGCCAGCGACCAGTCCACGTAGCCCCCGGCGATGAACACTCCGAGCGCGCCGATGTTCGTCGCGGTGTTGACCACCTTCGCCATCGCCGCGGACTCGAGGAAGGTTTGAGAGAACACGGCGGTAAACGCCATGATGAGGAACATGCCGGTGCCGGGGCCGAAGACGCCGTCGTAACCACCGACGAGCAGGGCCACCGCGACGCCGAGCGCCACCCGGCGCGGCGTGATGATGCGGTTGCCCTCCGACCCAAACGAGGGCTTGCACACGACGAAGATGCCCACTGCCAGCAGTAACACAATGATGAGTGGGCGTATCACGGAGTCGCTGACGATCGCGACGGCCAGCGCACCGCCCGCGGAGGCGCACATCGCGGCGAGCGCGAAGCCCCACGTACAGCGCGGAACCCCGACCTTGCGCACCATGGTGACCGCGGCGGAGGAGGTGCCGGTGAACGCCGCGAACTTATTCGTCGCCAGGACAGCGGCGGCAGGCATGCCGGTGGTGGACATCAGCACAGGGATGAGCACCAGGCCACCGCCGCCGATGACGGCGTCAATCCAGCCGGCGGTCAGTGATGCAATCAGCAGGGCGACAATCATGCACTAAAGAGTAATATCAACAGCCATGCTTCGTTGGTGTGTGGTCGTCCCGGTGTCAATCGCGCTCGGTTGGGCCTTCAGCGCGCTGCACCTTCCGGCCGCGTGGATCCTGGGGGCAATCGTCGCATCGGGCGCGGTGGCGCTGCGCAGCGGGCGCGACCTTCCCATCAACGAGCTCCTGTTCACGTGCACCCGCGGCGTGATCGGCGTACTGGCGGCACTGCCGCTGGTGGGTATCCCCCCGAAGACGCTGTTGCCGTTCCTGCTGCCTGGCCTGCTGGCTGCGGCGAGCATGATCGGGTTAGCTTACGTGGGCGGCGCGGTGCTCGCGCGCAAGGGAATCTCGCAGGAAACCGGCGTGTTGTCGCTGCTCGCGGGCGGTGCTTCGCTCATGCCGGTCATCGCGAAGGAGATTGGTGCCGACGTCCGCTACGTCGCTCTGACGCAGTACCTGCGCCTGCTCGTCGTGTCGATGACGCTGCCGGTGGTGGCGGGGCTGCTCACTACCAAGCACGCCTCCGCCACGGAGCATCTGGAGCCCTACTGGTGGATGTGGTTGCTGGTGCCGGCGCTGGTGGCGGTTGGGCAGCCGATCGCGAAGGTGCTGCACATCCCGAACCCGTCGATTTTCGGCCCGATGATCGTCACCGCGGTGGTCGGCTCCTTCATGGACGTGGTCATCGTTCCGCCGGAGCCGCTGAACATCGCGGCGTTCTTGTGCATTGGCTGGGCGTGCGGCGGCGGCCTATCCGTACCTGCCCTGAAGCAGTTCTCCCGCCTGCTGCCGATCACGATCGTCTACATCGCCGCCCTCATGGCGGCCTGCGCCGGACTGGGCTGGCTGCTGGCGCTGTGGCTGAACATCAGCTTCTACGAGGGCTACCTGGCCACCACGCCAGGCGCACTCGAGACGGTGCTGGCACTCACCGCGGAGGGCGGGGTGGGCCCGGCGGTCGTGGCGGTCCAGCTGATCCGCCTGATCTGCATCCTGCTGTTCGCGGGTTACCTGCCGAAGTTGGTCAACTGGCAGAATCGCAAACGCAACGGCTAGCAGGCTAATCGTGGTGGTTGAGCACCTCGTGGGCCAGCATGTCCATCGGCATTGATCCGAGTTGGAGCGCCTTGTCGTGGAACTGGCGCAGCGTCATGCCCTGCTCCAGGGCGCTGTCGCGCAGTGAGCACCAGTCGCGGTAGCCGATGGCGTAGCTCGGCGCCTGGCCCGGCCAGCCCAGGTAGCGGTCCAGCTCGAAAGCGATGTGGGACTCCGGCATAGCGGAGTTGTCGCGCAGGAACGCCTTGGCGTAGGCAGCATCCCACACGCCGGTGCCGTCCGGGGTGGCCTTCTTGAGGTGGACGCCGATGTCGATCATGACGCGGGCGAGGCGGAGCCGGCGGGCGTCGAGAAGCCCCATGCGGAAGCCTGGGTCGTCGAAGTGGCCGTGCTCCCCCATGAGCTCCTCGGCGTAGAGCGCCCAGCCCTCGCCGTGTGCGGAGTTCCAGCACGCGGTGCGACGCCACAGGTTGAGGTCGTTGCGCTGCATGAGCGCGGTGCCGATCTGCAGGTGGTGGCCCGGGATACCCTCGTGGAAGACGGTGGTGAGCTCCTGCCAGGTGTGGAACACCTCCTGGCCCTCCGGCACTGACCACCACATGGTGCCGGGGCGGATCAGGTCGTCGGACGGCGGGGTGTAGAAGATGCCGCCGGAACCGGCGTGGTCAATCGCGCACTCTACCTTGTGCAGGCCCTCCGGGATGGTGACGTCAACGCCGTCGAGGTCCCGCATGACCTGCTCGTTGACGGAGTTCATCCACTCCAGCAGGGCGTCGGTGCCGCGCAGGGTGTAGCGCTCCTCCTCGTTGAGACGCTTGTACGCACCCAGGATGGTGGCGTCCGGGCCGTAGAGCTTCTGCGCGAGCGCGCGCTGCTCAGCGACGGTTTCCTTCAGCTGCTCCTTGGCCCAGGTGTAGGCCTCGTCGAGGTTGATGCCGCGGCCCAAGAAGAACTCGGAGAAGAGTTCGTAGCGGTCGCGGCCGACGGCGTCGTCGTGGCGGCCGTGTGGCGCGAGCTCGGTGGACAGCCAGGTGGCCATCTCGTCGAATGCAGCCTTCGCCTTTTCGACGACGGCCGAGTCCTCCGGCAGACCCAGCTGGTCGAAGACGCTGTCGTCGTCGGTGAGGTCGCCGCACTGCTTGATCACGGCTTCGATCTGGCGGTACGCAGGCACATTGCCTGCCGACGCCGCCTCCGAAAGCGACGCGCGATAGCCCGCGAGCGCCGCCGGCACCTTGGACAGGCGCGCCTCAATGTGTTCGAAGTCCTCCTTGCTCACCTTCGGCATCAGCGCGAAGGAGTCGCGGATGGTCTGCACCGGCGAATCGATGTTGTTGAGCTGGCGCAGGTCCTCGCCCTGGTGGTGCAGCTCCAACTTGAATGCCATCCGGTCGCGCAGCAGCGAAGCGGTGAGATTGTCGACGTCGTCGAAGTCGTCTTCGTCGTCGGAGGCGTCCGTGGAGTCGTTGAGCGCGTCGACGTCGGCGACGACGTCACGGATGCGGTCGGCGACTTCGCCGTAGTACTCGGGGCTGAAGTCCTGCAGGTCGCAGTCGTGGCCTTCGAGGCCGATCTCCGTTGCCAGGGTAGGGATCAGCTCGGCGAGGTCGTAGAGAAAGTCTTCGCAGGTGGCGTCGAGTAGCGAAGGCTCGCGTTCTGACTGGGATGCGTGCTCCTCAAGTAAAGGATTGGTCATGGGTAGGCAGTGTAACCGAGGGACACGCTGAATGTGCACCTCTACACCCCATACAAACCGCATTGTCTACCGAGACGGCCCACTCTAGCTCGATAACTGGACAAAGCGGTCTACTACCGGTACATATATTCACATGCCTGCGACACGGACAGCGTTCCATCACCCAACAACCCCCGCCGCCAAGTGCCTGCACCTCATTCGCCTGCAGGAACAGTGCGTGCGACGAGACCTGATCGCAGCCACCGGCCTCTCGCAGCCCACCATCACCCGCGCCGTCACCGCGCTGGCAAACTCCGGCTACATCGTGGAACGCGGCGACCTGTCCGAGTCCACCGGCCGGGGCAGGCCCACCATGCCGCTCGAGCTCGGGGAACCGAACTCGCTGTACGCCGGGGTGGCCGTCGGCACCTTGAGCACCTACATCGCGCTGTTCGACCTCAAGGGGCGCACCCTGCGCAGCATCGATGTGGACATCCCCGTCGCACACATGAGTCCGGATGACTTCGTGCAGCACATCATGGCCGGGCTACACCGCCTCAGCGCCGGGATGGGCCGCCCGCTCGCAACCGTCGGCGTGACTACCTCGGGCACCGTCAACGAGGACGGCGAGGTCACCGCGGCAAACCTCGGCTGGCACGGGGTGCCGATCCGCCAGCAGATGCGGGAGCAGTTCGGCGTGCCCGTCGAGGTCGTCTCCATCAGCCAGGCGATCGTCGGCTCGGAGATGCAGTCGAGCCTGGACATCGACACCCCGCCGGTGATGGCGCTGTTCGCCGATGACTCGCTGGCCTGCGCAATGTCCACCCCGACCGGCGTGATGGCCATCGACGTCGCCAGCGATCACCTGACCACACAGGGGCTCCTCAACGCCATCGGACAGTCGGCAGTACAGTCACTGCAGGAGGTCGTCGCGCTCGCGGAGCAGCAGCCGGCCACGCGCCAGGCGCTCGACCAGCGCGCACGCGGCCTCGGCTCACTCGTGGCCACGCTTGCCGACGCCCACACCCCCAGCACCGTCGTCGTCGCCGGCAGCGCCTTCATCGACGACCCGCAGGCGCCCGCCACGTTCGCGCGCACGGTGGTCAGCGAGGCCGAGCGCGCCCCGAAGCTGCGCATGATCCCTTCGCACCGCGAGATCGTGCGGGACATCGCGCGCGCGGTTGCACTGGATAAAGTGCTACGTGAACCGCTCTGTCTAGTTTAGATTTGACGCGTTTCTAGAGGATAGGTGTAGAATTTAGCTTCGTTTAATACCGATTAGTCTATAAATCTACACCTGGAGAACTTCATGCACCTTCCAAAGTGGTTGACCGGGTTCGGCGCCCAAGTGATCGCCGGCCTGATCATCGGCCTCATCCTCGGGCTCATCGCCGCGGCCAACGATATCACCTGGCTCAGCGAGACGCTCAGCTGGGTCGGCAGCGCCTATGTGCAGCTGCTGAAGCTACTCATCCCGCCACTCGTGTTCACCGCGGTGGTCACCTCTATCGCGAACCTGCGCAAGGTCACCAACGCCGCGCGCCTTGCCTGGCAGACCCTGCTGTGGTTCGCCATCACCGCGTTCTTCTCGGTGATCATCGGCATCATCGTCGGCACCGTCATGCAGCCCGGCGCGAACTCGTCTGTCGACGCCTCCTCCGCCGCCGAACCAAGCGGCTCCGGCTCCTGGCTCGGCTTCCTGAACACCGTCATCCCGTCGAACTTCTTCGGGCTTGGTGTCAAGGTCTCGGAGACGAGCGCCTCGGTGAACTTCAACGTGCTGCAGATCCTGGTGATCTCTCTGCTCATCGGCGTGGCCGCCATCAAGGCGGGCAAGGCCGCGGAGCCGTTCCTGCAGTTCTCCGCCTCTTTCCTGGAGGTCATCCAGGTGGTGCTGTGGTGGATCATCCGCCTTGCCCCAATCGGTTCGGCGGCGCTCATCGGTAAGGCCGTGGCCACCTACGGCTGGGAGGCTCTGGGCAACCTCGGCCAGTTCGTGCTGGCCATCTACGTGGGCCTCGCGCTCGTGATCTTCGTGCTGTACCCGGCGGTACTGGCCGTCAATAAGGTGCCGGTCGGTGGCTTCTTCCGCCGCGTGTGGCCGGTGACCACCCTCGGCTTCGTCACCCGCTCCTCCATGGGCGTGATGCCGGTGAACCAGCGCACCGTCGAGGAGTCGATGGGCGTGCCGCGCGAGTACGCAGCCTTCGCAATGCCGCTCGGCGCGACCACGAAGATGGACGGCTGCGCCTCCATCTACCCGGCGATCGCGGCCCTGTTCGTCGCGCAGTTCTACGGCCTCGACCTGGGCGCGACGGACTACTTGCTCATCGTGATCGTGGCCGTGCTCGGCTCCGCGGCGACCGCGGGCACCACCGGCGCCACCGTCATGCTCACGCTGACGCTGTCCACCCTGGGCCTTCCGCTGGCTGGCGTGGGCCTGCTGCTGGCCATCGAGCCGATCATCGACATGGGACGTACCGCCGTCAACGTCACCGGCCAGGCCGTCGTCGCCGCCATCGTGGCGAAGCGCGAAGGCATCCTGGACGAAAAAATCTGGGACGCCGCAGAAGACGGCGCCCCAGCTCCCCAGCGAGGATAGCGATGCTACTGCTCGTCCGCTGCCCCACCACTGGTGGCGCGCAGCGCGCCGATCACGAGATTTAATGCCGCGCGAACGTTTTCTACGCGTTGCGCGGTTTCTTCATGCTCGCGGTCGCGCAGCATGCCGTCGATCAGGATGTCCTGTGTTCCGGCAGCCATGAAGCGGGCCGTGTCGCGCAGCGTTTCCTCCGTCAGAGCAATTTCTTCGCCTGACTCGATCTGGGTGTAGATCTTCTTCAGGTAGGCGTCCGCCAGAATGTTGCAGATCTTGTCGTTGAGATGGCCGTGCACCGAGGAGTTGATCAGATGCTTGACCGCCTTGTCGTAGCGCTCGAGGTGCTTCACCAGCCGCACCACCTGGTCCGGGTACGTTTCGTCGATCACGATGTCATTGACGAAAGACTCGTAGGCAGGGAGGCAAATGTCGCACCCCGCAGCCAGGATGAGCGCGTCCTTGTCGTGAAAGTGCTCGTAGCAGGCCTGGCGGCTGACCTGCGCGTACTTCACAATCTGGGACAACGAAAGCTCATCCACCCGGTAATGGAGCAGCAGTTCCTTCGTTGCGTTCAGTAACGCCGTGCGCGTACGAACCGCGCGCGGGTCCATACTAAGTTCACGTGGTGTCATGAATGCAGGATACCTCACTGAGGCAAGCTCATTGCCCTACCGAACACTCCGAACACGCTCATTGCGCGTTTGACGGCTTCCTCGTAATTCTCGGACTCAGTCGCCGACTTCATAAAGATCGAAAACGCGCCGGAGCACAGGTAAGAAGCCACGTCGGCAGCTTCCTCGTCGGTCATCGGGACGACCTCGGCGCGCATCGCCGTCACCATGTCGTGCAGCATTGGCATCTCGGGCGTTGTAAAGCAAGCCATCAGCGTGGCGTGGGCCGGGCCGTTAATCACGTGGCTCAAGAGGCAACGAACCTCGGCGAGCTGCGAGAACAGCGCCTCCAGCGCAGGAGGCATCTCGCCGGTCTTCTTATACGTCTCGATGTAATCGTTCACCGCCGGGGCCAGCGCGCGCTGGATTGCTGCCTTGACGGCGGCGTCGCGGTCCTTGAAGTGCTCGTAGAAAACCTGGCGGCTCATCCCTGCCGCGTTCACAATCTGGGACACCGTGATGTCCTCAACCCGGTGCTCATTCAACAACTCGGTAGTTGTCTTGATGATCGCGTTCCGCGTTTTCACAGCGCGGGGGTCCTGGCTGAGTTCTCTTCGAGCCATACGACACCAACTCCTCTCTGGATGCCCACAAAAGCACCTAATATGCCAGACATGAACCTACATAGCGCAACAGTGGATCTCTTACGAACCCTTATCCAAAATACGTGTGTCAACGACCTTACCCCAACTTCGGGGGGAGAATACCGCAACGCGGCCACGCTCGAATCGTTTTTCGACGGCGCTCCCGTGCGCATCCAAAAGTATGAACCCACAGATGGGAGGGTGTCTATCGCGTTTACCATCGAGGGTACCGACCCCTCCGCGGAGCCCCTCACGCTGCTCGGCCACACGGACGTAGTGCCCGTCGATAAGGAGCAGTGGACGCACGACCCCTTCGGCGCCGAAATTATCGACGGCCGACTCTACGGCCGCGGCGCCACCGACATGCTGTACATCACCGCCGCGATGGCCGCCGCCACCCGCGACGTGGCCCTGAGCGGCAAACGCCCGCGCGGCACACTGACTTTCGTGGGCGTGGCGGACGAGGAGGCGCGCGGCGGGCTCGGCGCCGGCTACCTCTCGCAGCTCGACCCGGAGCCGTTCAGCTGGAAGAACTGCCTCTCCGAGGAGGGCGGCTCCCACCTGCCGGTGCGCGACGGCTCGGACGCGATCGTCGTGGTGATTGGTGAGAAGGGCGCGGCCCAGCGCCGCCTCGTGGTGCGCGGGGACGCCGGCCACGGCTCCGCCCCGCACAACCGCGACATGGCCGTCACCAAGATTGGTGAGGTTGCTCGCCGTATCGCGTCGGTGCAGCCCTCCGTGACCACCGAGCAGCCGTGGCCGGACTACATCCGCGCCTGGAAATTCGACCCCGAGACCGAGGCCGCCCTGCTGCGCGGCGAAGGCTACGAGGCGCTCGGCGACCTGGCGCGCTACTCGCACGCCATGAGCCACCTGAGCATCGCACCGACGGTGCTGCGCGCGGGCGAGGCCATCAACGTACTGCCGTCCATGGCCTACATGGAGCTGGACATCCGCCCGCTGCCCGGCCAGAGCCAGGAGTGCATCGACGAGCAGCTGCGCACGGCGCTCGGCGACCTGGCCAGCGAGGTGGAGATCCAGCACCTCATCACCGAGGACGCCACCATCTCCCCCACCGACTCGCCGCTCTATCAGGCGATCTGCGAGACCTACGCCGAGTTCTTCCCCGACGCCGTGGTGGTCCCAACTATCGCCGCCGGCGGCTCGGACCTGCGCTTCGCGCGCCGCAAGGGCGGGGTGGGCTACGGATTTGCGATGCACGCCCGTGACCGTCACCTGGGTCAGGTGCTGGATTTGCTGCATGGCCACGACGAATACGTGGATATCGAGGACGTTCACCTCACCGTGGACGCCTACCGCAGCCTGATTCGGCGCTTCCTCGACGCCTAACCGGGTGTGACAGATGGGGCTGATGTGACATACTGGCGGCTATGAAAATTCGCACAGCTGCACTCACCGCACTCATGGCCGCCACCGTTTCTACCGGCGTGGCCTCCGCTGACGCCATCGACGACGCCCTGGCAAAGCTTCCCGCAGGCCAGATCTCCTGCGATCAGGCATCCCGCTACTGGACCAACGACGCCGACTTCAACGCCAAGAAGCGCCAGGCCCAGACCATCGCAGCCTTCGACCGCCGCGGCCCGCAGATCCAGGCCGCGCTCGGCCGCGTGGAGGAAGCCGCCAACCGCTGCGGCCTGCGCGGCACCACGGGCGCGCCTGCAAATAAGCAGCAGCCTGCCCAGCAGAACGCGCAGCCAGCGCAGCCTGCCCAGCAGAATGCCCAGCCGGCCCCCGCACCCGCACCGCAGGGCACACCTGTGATCACGCTGGCACCCGCCAACGTGCCCACCTTCGACATGCCGGTCGCGGGCGCGGTCACGCTGCGCCTGCCGGACCTGTCCGTCATTGCCCGGGAGCTGCTGGCCAAGTACGCACCGGGTTCCTCCCTGCCGTTCTAGGCCGTTCTAGCGGTTAGACAGCAGACCACTCGTAGCAGGTCTCGCCCCCGGACGTGATGCGCACGCCCGGCGCGGGGTCGAGCCAGGCGGTCACCGTCGCGCGCTCCGAACCGGATTCGAGCGCCACGGTGATCGCCTCATTTGTTTTGTCGGTTACCTCAAGGGTGGCGGTTTCGAGCCAGCGGTGGCGGCGTCGAAAAGCGATGAGCTTCTTGTGCTCCTCGAAGATCCACTGACCCAGGCTCGAAAGCTCTGCGGGGCTGGCTGGCAGCGGTGGGCGCACCGGGTCGTCGGCGGCGAACCCCTCCCCGCGCAGGCCCTCGAAGCCCTGCTCATCGCCGTAGTAGATGCTGGGCATGCCGGGCAGCGCCATGAGCAGCGCCGTGGCCACGAGCGCGCCATCCTGCCCCACTTTCGAAGCGATCCGGTCCACGTCGTGGTTGCCGACGAACGTGTTCGGCACCATGTGCTCGCACAGGTCACGGTGACGGCCCAGCGCGTGGTCAAGTTCCCAGAAGTTCACGTCCTTGATGGAGGACCACAGGGCCTTCCACAGCTCGTACTGAGTGACGGTGTCCAAGGTGCCCGCCGCGGCGATCTCGGCGTAGTCGCCGTGGATGACCTCGCCAAGGAAGAGCGCGTCCGGGAAGCGCTCGCGCACGCGCGCCAGCACGGTGCGCCAGAACTCCGGCGGCACCGAGTACGCCACGTCCAGGCGCCAGCCCGTGATACCGCGCTCGAGCCAGTAGCACATGACGTCGGTGACCAGGTCCGCCACGCGCGGGTCCTCGTGGTGGAGGGTGGCCAGCTCACCATGGCCCTCCCAGTCCGTGTCGCCGGCCAGGCCCTGCGCGACCAGCGGGTGGGTGCGCGCGACGTGGTTGAACACGCCGTCGAGCATCACGTGGATGCCGCGCTCACGGCAGGCGGCCATCAGGTGGTCGAAGTCCTCGTTGGTGCCCAGGCGCGGGTCGATCTGGAAGTGGTCCAGCGTGTCATAGCCGTGGGACACCGATTTGAAGATCGGGCCGAGCAGCAGCCCGTTGCAGCCGAGCTCGATCAGGTAGTCCAACCAGGGCTCGAGCTGCCGCAGGCGCGGCGCTTCGTCGTGCTCCTCGCGGATCGGTGCGCCCGTGGCGCCCAGCGGGTAGACGTGCCACCAGATAATGTCTGACGTGGACAAGTTCCTCACACTTTCTATTGAGCAAAGCTCAGTACTGTAGGGTGGTGTCCATGACACAACCACGACGGAGGCTCAGCGTCGAGCAACGCCAGGAAGAGATCCTCGCCGCTGCCACGGACATCTTCTCCACCACACCTTACGTGGAAGTCTCCACCCAGGACATCGCCGACGCCTGCGGTGTGTCCCAAGGCCTCCTCTTCCACTACTTCGACTCCAAGGCAGGGCTCTACACCGCCTTCCTCAAAGCACACTCCCAACCGCTTTTCGACGACCACCTCGACCCCAACACCGACACCCCCGAAGCCCTCCGCAGCACCCTGGAGCGCTACCTCAACCACATCGCCAAGCACCCGTTCGTGTGGCTCGCCGGTCGCCGTGGCGGCGCCGAACCCACCGAAGCCATCAACTTGCGCATTGAGATGCGCGACGCCTCCGTCGAAACGCTCTGCACCCTGCTAGGACGCCACGACGAGCACACCGAACGCGCCGCCTCCGGAATGCTCGGCTTCCTCGACGCCGTCTGCATCGACTGGGTCGACGAAGGCTGCCCCACCACCGACCGCGACGACATCATCGACACCGCCATCGGCGCACTCACGGGGGCACTCGCCGCTACACAGAAGTAGTAGTTCGAGAGGTCTATCCCCTAAACTTTGCGCATGCACAAGTTGACCTCCGGCGCCCTCGTCGTCGCCCTCACCGGCACCGCCGTCACCGTCCCCGCCACCATCAACCCCACCGCCCACTACGCCGAAGCGCAAGGCCTCCTCGGCCTCGGCGGGCAGGCGTTGCAGGGGCTCGTCGAAAAGGGCGAAGCCAAAGTCGCCGAACTCGAATCCCAACTGTGGAAAGCCGAGCTGGCACTCAAAGGCGCGCAGGCGCTCATGGAAATGAAGCGCTGGGGCGTCGTCCTCGCCATCGGCGAAGAAAACAAGAAAGCCAAACAAGCCGAATACGACCAGCAGAAACTACTCGTCGACTCTGCCGATCTCCTCGTACGCACCACCAAAACCTCCCTCGACGCCGCGCGCAAAACACTCGCCGTCACCAAAAAGCAGCTCGAGGACTTCAACGGCAAAGACCCCTCCGCCTACGAAGACGCCCCCGAAGCCGACACCAAACCCGTCGCACTGCCCACCAACCTGCGCGAAGCACTCGAGGGCATCACCGCGCAGCAGGAGGCCGTCGCCAAGCGCCAAGCACTTTTCGACGAAGCCGACTCCGCCTACACCAAACGCAAAAAAGAAGTCGATTCCAGCTGGTTCAGCTGGCTCGCCCCCTCCAACACCAAGGAGCTCGAGGGCCTGAAGAACCGTCGCGACGCCCGCAAGGCCAAACTCGACCTCGAACAGGCACGCCTGGACAACATCACCCGCTCCATCGAACTCTTCGAAGCCGTCGAAGCGGAAACCCCTTCACATGAAGGCCACGGCGCCGACCGCTACGACGCCACCACACCCACCAACATCGACGACGCTTCCCGCCAGCTCGAGTTCGCCAACAGCACCCTCGAAGCCGCCACCCACCGCAAGGCCAACATCGAAGCCAACCTCGCCGCACTCACCGGATGGCAAGAGCGCAACCCATTCACCGGCTTCTGGCACAACGCCGACAAGTGGACCCTCGAACGCGCCCTCCGCGCCGTGGACAACGAAATCACCGACGCCACCAAACGCATCGCCGACAAAGCCGCCGCGCTGGAGGAACTGAAGAACGCGCCCGCGGAGACAGAGGCTTCTGAGACCGAGGCTGCCGAGCCTTCTGCAACGGTAGAGCCTTCTGCGGCTGCCGAGCCGACCGAGGAGTCCGCCCCGCGGACACCGGAACCGTCGGAATCTGAAGCAGCTCCGGAACCGTCGGAATCCGAAGCTCATGCTGAGCCCGAATCCCCCGAGACTTCTTCGGAGGAGTCCGCGGCAACCTCAACACCAGCGACAACGTCTACTTCAGCTCCGGAAGAGTCCGCCCCGCGGACACCCGAAGCTTCCGAAAGCGTTGAACCTGCAGACACTTCCGCCGAACCCGAAGATCAAATCGATATCGACGAGCTCACCCACAACCTCGACGAGGCAAAGAAACTCGAGCAGGACATGCTCGATCTGCAGAAGCTGCTGCAGCAGTACATCAACAAGCCTGAAGCCGAGACAACCAAGCCGTCCGAGTCGCCCCAGGATGAGGCATCCGAGGCTGAAGCACCCGAGGCTGAGGTCTCACCAACGACCGTGACCGAGGTGTCCGCGGCAACCACAGCACCAGCAACAACGGCTGCCCCAACCTCGGAGGTGTCCGCCGCGCGAACAACGCAAACGACTGAACCGAGCGCTGAGGATTCCGCCGCGCGGACAACCGAGGAGACAGCACCCACTGCTGACAGTTCCGCCGCGCGGACAACCCCGACCGAGATTCCTTCGAGTGAGCAGTCCGCCGCGCGGACAACTACTTCGGCAAAGCTGTCCACGGTAGCCGTGGCCCCTGCAACCTCGTCCGAGGTGTCCGCCGCGCGGACAACTGAAGCCGCAGAGCCAACGATCGAAGTGTCCGCGGCAACCTCAACACCAGCGACAACGTCTGTTCCAACTTCGGAAGTGTCCGCCGCGCGGACAACCGAAACGACAGAACCGGCTACCGAGGATTTCGCCGCGCGGACAACCACTTCGGCAAAGCTGTCCACGATAGCCGTGGCCCCTACAACTTCGTCGGAGGTGTCCGCCGCGCGGACAACCGAAGCCGCAAAGCCAACCACCGAGGTGTCCGCGGCAACCTCAACACCAGCGACAACGTCCACCCCAACCTCGGAGGTGTCCGCCGCGCGGACAACCGAGGAGACAGAACCGACCGCTGAGGATTCCGCCCCGCGGACAACCGAAGCCGCAAAGCCAACCACCGAGGTGTCCGCGGCAACCTCAACACCTGCGACGAGGCCGGGAAGTTCCGCGCCGCGGACAACTAGCCAGGCGCCGGAAACTACGCAGCAGGCCAAACCAACGCAGCAGACGGAAGGGGCTGCGAGTGGGGCGGAGGGGTCGTCGGCAAGTAGTTGGCTGTGGCTGATCCTGCCGCTGCTGCTGGCGCTTGGGTTCGGCGGTGCGGCGTACGCGGACCTGATTCCGGGCGTGCGGCTGCCGAGGATGTAGCGCGCGCACCAGATTCCTTGTTTTTCCCTAGGTGGCAGGCTGGTTGTGGGCCAAAACCCGAAGGAGGTCCGCACCCATGTCCCCGCACGATATTCCCC
>NZ_JAGPYU010000011.1:0-76673 GCF_024453945.1 Corynebacterium sp. CCUG 61414 | reverse complement strand
GGATCCGGATCTTGACGGTGGCAAGCAGGATGTTGAGGTTGAGGTCAACGGCCACAAGAAGGGTGTTGACGACAACGGCTCGGAGAAGCAGCCGGAGACGCCGAAGACCACAGTCGACGAAACTGGTACAAAGCCTGTTAACCCGACTGACGACAAACAAGACACCGGTATCAAGGTCCACAACGAGGACAAGGACACAGAGGTTACCGCGAAGGACGAGGATGGCAAGGACATTCCAGTCGAGATTGATGAGAACGGCAACGTCCACGTCACTCCAGGTACCGATGTTGATGGTCCAATCACGGTGACGGTCACCGACCCTGACCTGCCTGGTGGCAAGGTCGAGGTCGAGGTTGAGGTCAACGGTCATGAGAAGGGTCGCGATGACAACAACTCTGACTTCAAGGTTGATGATTCCGGCAAGAAGCCGGTCGACCCGACCAACGAGAAGCAGGACACTGGTGTCAAGGTTCAGAATCCTGACAAGGACACCAAGATCTCCGCGAAGGACGAGGATGGCAAGGACGTCCCGGTCGAAATCGACAAGGACGGTAACGTTGTCGTCACGCCTGGTGAGGACGTTGATGGCCCGATTACGGTGACAATCGAGGACCCACGTCTTCCTGAAGGCAAGACTCAGGTTGAGATTGACGTCAATGGCCACGAGAAGGGTCGCGACGACAACGGCAAGGCAGAGACCAACGTCAACGCTGACGGCAAGAAGCCCGTCGTGCCGAACGGAAAGGAGCAGGACACCGGCGTCATCATTAACAACAAGGATGGCGACACCAAGGAGTCTGCAACCGACAAGAACGGCAAGGACGTGCCGGTCCGCGTCGGCGACGACGGCAAGGTCTACGTCACACCTGGTAAGGATGTCGAAGGACCGATTAAGCTGGTCGTCGAGGATCCGGACCTGCCTGGTGGCAAGGCTGAGATCGAGATCGAGGTCGACAAGGCCCAGAACCCAGGTGGCGAGGAAAACAAGCCGGGAACCGGTGACCAAACCGACCCATCCGAGGGTGACAAGCTCGGTGACAACGTTGTGGCGTCCTACCCGAAGACCGACGTCAGGCCGGGTGCCACGGGTACTGCCAAGGTTCAGCTGAACAAGAAGGACGGCGAGAAGGTCGGAGAGGCCGTCGATACGCCGAAGGGCACGACGGCGACGATCACCAAGCGCAACGGCGGCGAGCTGCACGGTGCGAAGTGGGACATCAACACTGAAGCTTCCGCGAATGTCACTGGTCAGGCACCGTCGACGGAGGACCTCATGAAGGCCTTCAAGACGGCTGACGCTAAGGGCTGGGACGACTTCACGAAGAAGTTTGCACCGCTTGCAAACCCATCGGTGGATGTCACCGTGAAGAACAGCACCGGCGAGCACACTGGTGTGAAGGCGTCCTTCACCCTGGTTGGCCAGGACGGCAAGTCCATCCTGGATGCGGACGGTGACTTCGATGGCGACGGCGTGAACAACGGCGATGAGCTGAAGAAGGGCCTCAACCCATTCGACGGCAACGATGGCAAGATCAACGCTGGTCGCTGTGCCGCATCCGCTGTGGGCTTCGGTCTGCCGCTGATCGCGCTGCTGCCACTGGGTCTGGCTTCCCAGATTCAGATCCCTGGCCTGAGCGATTTCGCCGCACAGGCAAGCGCTCAGCTGCAGGCTGCGAACACCCGCATCCAGCAGCAGGCTGGCATCTTCAACCCGGAGATGGCCAAGCAGGTTGAGCAGATCAATGCGCAGCTGCGTACCGTTGGTGCGGATCTGGGCATGGTCGTCGGCGGTATCGCACTGATCGCGGCTGGTATCCTGGCCGGCACGATCATTTACGACAACTGCAAGCCTGGCGGTCCTTCCTCCTCGGTCAAGGACCTGGAGCTGAAGGGTTCTTCCGGCAAGACGACGAAGCTGTCGTCGGAGAAGGAGCAGAAGTAAGGGACACGTTTAGCTCACAGTCACTCCTTGTGGGAGACAGCGAGCTAAACGCTTACTGATCGCTCTTTGAGAAGCGAAAAGCTGCTGTCCGCCATTTGTGGCGGGCGGCAGCTTTTTGCATTCTTACGGGCGTGGTAGCGGCTCGTCGCGCGCCCGCGCCTCAAATTGCTCGAAGCGTGGGATTAGAAGCGTGCGATGCAGGTCGCGCATTCTCGCCGGCCCGGGGCGATTTTCGGCGACCAGCGTCGCACTCCTTTAAGACCTCGACACGAACGAAGACCATGGAGCGCCACCCCGCCAACCCCGAAAAGTTCCCAGGCTCAACTGTGAACGGGGAACAATCTTCGTGGACATGCGTCCCGACCTGGGGAAACATAAGCGTTGGTCGACCGAAACCGGCCCAAAACCGAAAATGGTTCCCGGGCGCGGGAACTTTTTGGAAAGGCGAACCAGCAAGCCAGCGCTCCAGCGCGACCACCCACCGCCGCAAGTGAGACCCAGCACCAGAAATCAATCAAATGTGAACTGGACCCCATTTGTGCGCCCGCTTGTCGTGGTGTGGCTGTAGAATGATACGCATTTATGTCCGCCACGATTCTAAAGGTTGGGTTATGGCTCATCATCTACTGCTTACTTGCACTAACACGAACCTCAGCAGTGCTGATGCTGACGCGCTCGCCGCGCAGCATGGCCTGCGCACCATCCGCGTCACGGGGGAGACGCTCGCCGAGGCCTACGCCAACTGCGCCTGCCAGGAACAGCCCACCTTGTTCGTGGGGCAGGGGGAGTGTTCCTTCGACGCGGAGCTCGCTGCGGCTCTTGGTGCGGCGGTCGTCGTGCTTATCGACGCCCCGCAGCGCGCCACCCTCGCGCAGCGGACGGTGGAACGCCACGGAGCAACGCTGCTCGCAACGGTCACGGACGTGCAGGAGGCGGCCGACCTCACCATTCCGGAGGTCGCGCCGGTGATGTCCCCACTGGTCTTTGGCTCTCACCTGTTGGGCCAGGCCCGCGAGGTCGGCGCGCACATTGTCCTGCCGGAGGGTGAGGATCCCCGCGTGCTTGAGGCGGCGCACAGGTTGTTGGAGGGGGGCGTCGCGAAGCTGACGCTGCTGGGGGACGTGGATGCGATCACCGCGAAGGCGCGGGAGCTTGGGCTGGACGTGTCGGGGGCGACGCTACTGGATCACCGCACCTCCGACCTGTCTGAGGGGTTCGCGCAGACCTTCGCCGAGCTGCGCAAATCCAAGGGCGTGACCCTGGAGCAGGCCCGCGAGGTGATGCGGGACGTCTCCTACTTTGCCACGATGCTTGTGCACACCGGGCGCGCGGACGGCATGGTCTCCGGCGCGGTGCACACCACGGCGGAGACGATTAAGCCGGCGTTCCAGATCATCAAGACGCGCCCGGAGGCCTCGGTGGTCTCGTCGATCTTCCTGATGGTGATGCAGGGCCGGCTGTGGGCGTTTGGCGACTGCGCTGTGAACCCGAACCCGTCCGCGCGGCAGCTCGGCGAGATCGCCGTCAGCTCCGCGTTGACCGCCGCTCAATTCGGTATTGCCCCGAAGGTTGCGGTGCTCTCGTACGCCACGGGCACCTCCGGCGCGGGTCCCGACGTGGAACGTGCAGTCGAGGCCGTCGCCGCCGCCCGTGCTATTAATTCCGACTTAATTATCGACGGCCCCCTTCAATTCGACGCTGCGTGCGATGGGGGCGTCGCGAAGCAGAAAGCCCCCGATTCCCCGGTGGCGGGGCAAGCGAACGTGTTCATCTTCCCCGATCTTGAGGCGGGCAACGCCGGGTACAAGATCGCGCAGCGCACTGGCGGCGCGCTGGCGGTTGGCCCGATTCTGCAAGGACTGAACAAGCCGGTCAACGACCTTTCGCGCGGCGCGACGGTCGATGACATTGTGAACACTGTGGCCGTGACCGCGATTCAGGCAGGGGTGAAGTAAATGAGCTACGTACTGGTGATTAACTCTGGTTCCTCCTCGGTGAAGTTTCAGATCGTGGACCCGAATTCAGATGCCTCGGACGCCCCGTTCGTTGCCGGGCTTGTCGAGCAAATCGGGGAACCCCAAGGCCGCATCACCATCAAGCACGGCGAGGACCGCTGGGTGCTGCAAAAATCCATCCCGACGCACAAAGACGGGCTGGAGGAGGCGTTTCACCGCCTGGCGCTGCGCGGCGTGAGCCCGAAAGACCTAGACGTGGTGGCGGTGGGGCACCGAGTGGTGCACGGCGGCATGGTGTTCAGCCAGCCTGAAATCATCGTGGACCAGGTCGTCGACATGATCCGGGACCTAGTGTCGCTGGCGCCGCTGCACAACCCGGCGAACATCGACGGCATCGAGGTTGCCCGCGAACTGCTGCCGGACATCCCGCACGTCGCGGTCTTCGACACCGGCTTCTTCCACTCCCTGCCGCCGGCCGCGGCGCTGTACGCCATCAACGCGGACGTAGCCAGTCAGAACCAGATCCGCCGCTACGGCTTCCACGGCACCTCCCACGAGTTCGTCTCGGGCCAGGTGCCGGGGCTGATCGGGTCCGACCCGAATCACACCCGCCAGATCGTGCTGCACCTGGGTAACGGGGCGTCATGCTCGGCGGTGGCGAATGGGCACGCGATCGATACGTCGATGGGGCTCACCCCGCTCGCGGGCCTAGTCATGGGTACGCGCTCCGGGGACATCGACCCGGGCATCATCTTCCACCTGGCGCGCCACGGCGGCATGAGCATCGACGAAATCGACGAGCTCCTGAACAAGCGCTCTGGCGTGAAGGGCCTGGCCGGCGTCAACGATTTCCGCGAGCTGCGCGCCATGATCGAAAACGAGGACGGCGACGCCTGGCTCGCCTACAACGTCTACATCAACCGGTTGCGCAGCTTCATCGGCAGTTACATGGTGGCGCTGGGCAGGGTGGACGCGATCACGTTCACCGCGGGCGTGGGCGAGAACGACAAGTTCGTGCGCGCGGACGCCCTGGACAATATGGAGGCCTTCGGCGTGAAGATCGACCCCGAGCGCAACTCCTTGCCCAACGACGGGCCGCGCATCATCTCCGCTGACGACTCTCGCGTGAAAGTGCTTGTCGTGCCGACGAATGAGGAGCTCGCCATCGCGCAAAAGGCGGCGGCGCTCGCGCGTCAGGCCTAGCCGTGGTGGGCTGCGTCCCGCTATTGTTCAACACCTTTGTTGTATGGCCGTTATTCGTTAGAATTTAAAACGGCATGTCAACAGCTGTAAAAGCAAATGTCTGCATAGTGAGTACACTGAGTAGCGTTTAGCAATTTACGGACAGTTTTAAGAAGGAACGATGATGGGCAACGTGAGCGGTCGCAACGGGGCGAAGCGGCGAGGTGGGGTGTCGGTAGCGGCATGCGCACTTGGGGCATCGTTAGTAATCAGCGGTGTTCCGGCGGTGGCAGGCACAGCCACGGCGCAGGAGCCCACTGCTGAGTCCACATCATGGAAAACGCCACGCACTGAGGCGGCCCGTACGGACGTCACGTTCGCGGACCTCGTCGTCGCGCCCGGTGAGACCGCAACGTCGAAGCCGCAGCTGAAGCGTAACTTCTGGACCGCCGCCTGGAACAAGATCGGTACCCCCGTCAAGTGGGAGCTCAAGGAGGGCTTTTCGACGCCCACCGGCTGGCACCTCACGTTTTCCGACGACGGCACCCTCAATGCCACCGCCGGCGAAGGCATCGAAACCACTACGTTCAAGGTGCCGGTGACCATCACCTTTGCTGACGAGTCCACCAAGGACGTCGAAGCCAACGTCACCCTTGCGGATGGCCCAACCATCGAGCCCATCAAGGACCAGAAGTACTGGGAGGGCCGCCTGATCCAGCCGCGCCGCGTGATGGCGTGGAACGTCCCGGCTGACGCCGTCATCGAGCTGGAGGGCTTGCCCGCGGGCCTGAGCACCTCCGCCCAGACCCGCCTTGGCTCCGGCTCCTATCTCTTTATCAACGGCCGTCCAACTGAGACCGGCACGTTCAACGTGACTGCACGCGTCACCGGCGCAGGCGACCCGCTCGAGGAAACGTTCACCATCACGGTCGCCGACTCGGCTGAGCTCGGCGAGCCGGAGGACGCCGACATCGCACCTTCCGAAGTCCCGCCAGTGCGCCCCGGCACCGACGTGCACATCCCGCTCGACGTCGAGGACGCTTCCTCCGTGGAGGTCGAGGGCCTGCCCGATGGCCTGAAGTACGACGGTGAGCAGAACGCGATCGTCGGCACGCCGACGAAGGAGGGCACCTCCGAGGTCGTCGTGGACAAGGTCACGGAGGATGGCACGCACAAGCGTGATTCCTTCGAGTTGACGGTGGACGAGAACGCACCGGAGCCAAGTGAGCCAAGTGAGCCAAGTGAGCCGTCCGAGCCCGCAGATCCGTCGGACCCAGCAGACCCATCGGACCCAGAGGGCCCCGTTGCCCCGGACCAGTTCGAGTGGAACCCCATCAAGGTCCGCGCAGGCGAGGAAACCGGCGTGACCCCTGTCCGCTCCACGCAGGGCGTGCGCGTGCTCGCGGAGCCCGGGAACCCGGATTGGTTCACCGTCTTCGCCAACGGCGCCGTGTACGCCGCCCCGTCGCGTGACGCGAAGCCGGGCACCTACACCATGAAGGTTCGCACTGAGAAGGGCGAGCAGGACACCATCACCGTCGAGGTCACTACAGCCGTCAAGGACTCCGTACGTTACGAGTCCTCCTACGCGGACACCTACGTCCGCGCCGGCGGCACCGCCACCTCACCTGCGCCGTACGCGAAGCTGGGCTACAACGGCATGGTTTTTGAGCGCCAGCCGTTGCCGAAGGAGGCGTCGTTTAGCACGAAGTCCGAAGGCGTGAAGCTGAACCAGCACACGGGCCAGATCACCCTTTCCGCGGACCTGGATGCCGAGGTTGGAAAGCCCATCGATGTGCCCGTCACCGTCACCTACCCGGACGGCAGCACGAAGGAGATCATCGCGCGCTTCCAGGTGCTCGCGCCGCAGTTCGCGCAGACGCAGAAGTTTGAGTACGAGCGCCGCGAGGCCTTCGAAGGCGAAACCATCAAGGTCAACCTCACCGAGCCTTTCGACCCTGCCTCCGACCCCGAGTTCGCCATCCTGACGAAGGCCTCCAAGCTGCAGGGCTGGGACCTGTTTATCGACGCCACCACCGGCACCATCACCGCCACCGCCCCAGCGCAGGACGCGAAACCGCTGAACGTGGAAGTCGTTGCGCGGTACGCGGACGGGTCCCACAAGACGGTCGTGGCCGTAATCGGCGTGCGCGACGCGAAACCGCAGGCCTACACGTCCAACCTGGACTTCGAGGACGCCGTCGTCGGCGACGACGGCACCGTCACCATCACCCCGAAGGGCGACATCCCGACCGGCGTGAAATTCGAACCGGAAGGCGCAGCGGCGCTCGGCGGCGTGGCTGGCCTGCGCGTGGACGTTGACGAAAAGACCGGCCAGATCAAGGTCACCCTGCCGAAGGACGCCAAGCCCGGCCAGGGCTACGACCTCGGCGTGCGCATCAACTTCTCCGACGGTGGCTCGAAGGTAGTGCAGCTCAACGTCGCCCGCGACTCGCAGGCGCACCGCGAGCAACCGTCCTGGACCCCGATCGGCGTGGCCATCGGCGCCAACGCCGTAACCCATGAGCCGAAGGTCGCACCGAAGGGAGCCACCTACGCCATCTCCGCCGACTTCGCCGCGGAGGGCTGGAAGGCCGCCGTCGACGCGACCACCGGCGCACTCACCGTCGCCGCCCCCGCATCGGCGCACGTAGGGGACCGCACCATGATCCCGATCGTGGTCACCTTCGAGGACGGCTCCCAGAAGCTCGTCGAGGCGCAAGCCACCGCCGTCAAGGCGATGGGCGGGGCAGTCTCCAACGCGTACGACCCAACCCAGGTCCGCGCAGGCGAAACCGTCACGCTCACCCCGACGCTGAAGGGCGCGCACTACTCGCTGCTCAACCCAGTCGGCGGCCTCGACACGCGTATCGACGCCACCACCGGAGCCCTCACCGTCGGCGCCCGCCCGAACGCAGTCCCCGGCGTACGCGAAGTCCCGGTGCGCATCAACTTCCCGGACGGCTCCACGACCATCGCGAACGCACGCATCTCCGTGCTGACCACCGACGGCAAACCGTCCCTGGCCGAAGCCACCCCGGAGTTCACCGACACCATCAAGGCCTACCCGGGCAAGGCGACCACCTACGTAGTGCCGAAGCCAGCCGGGGCCGCCAAGGAGGCGTTTGCCCTCGGCCAGCTGCCGAAGGCGCTCGCCGACTGGAAGGTCGGCATTGACGCCACCACCGGCGAACTCACCATCACGCCGCCTGCTGGCACGGCACCTGGCATCGTGCCAGTCCCGGTCGTGGTCAGCTTCGCGGACGGCTCCCAGGCCACCAAGCTCCTCCGAGTGCAGGTGGTGAAGGGGCCGCAGGAGGTGGAGAAGGGGTCGTCGACAAGCAGTGAGATTCCGCCAGGCGCGAAGATCGCGGGCTTCGTGCTCGGCCTCCTCGCCTTCCTGGGCGGGCTCGGGTACTCCCTGTACGAGCACCGCGACTTTTTCCGCACATTCCTAGCATTCCCAATCAACCAGCAGCGCTGAGAGGACAACGACAGTGACCGGCAAAACCAACAAACAACGCATCGCAGCGATACTCGCAGGCGTTAGCGTCGCCGCAGGCATCGTCGTGGCCCCACACGCGGATGCGGCCATTACCCCAGGCAGCTTCGCCATCGGTGTCAACCGCGACTCCGATAGCGGCAACTTCCGCGTCGACGTGAACAAAGCGCGCGTGTCCTGGATGTACTTCAACCATCCAGAAAGCACCACGCGCCTGCTGCAGAACGCCTTCTACATCGACGGCGCCGTCAACGGCTCGCCCATGAGCTACGTCGGCAACGCCACCGAAGTTGTCGAAGCGAAGCCCGTCGGGAACACCGACCGGGTCGTGCTGCGCCACACCGACCCCAACTCGGGCGTCGAGATGACCCGCACCTTCATCGTCGGCGACGACTCCATCCAAGTCACCGTTGACCTGCGCAACACCACCGGTCAGGCCGCCAACATGCGCGTCGAAATGGCTAGCGGCATCATCGACCGCGACTTCCAAGTCACCGGCGTCCCCCGCGGCGACGGCTACCACGTCGACGTCAGCAACGCCTACAAAATCAGCGTCGACTTCATGGGCGCCACCAGCAAGGGCAAAGGCGAACAGCGCCACGACGCCATCAACGGCGGCACAGGTGACGACGCCCACTTCGTCGCCGGCGTCTGGGAACAAGACGTACCCGCCGACGGCACGCTGCGCGCCACCACCGCTATGACCCTCGACGTCGCCCAAGGCACCATCGACACCGACGGCGACGGCTTCCCCGACGAATGGGAAGAAAACGGCTTCACCGACGAAAACGGCAAGATCTTCCCACTCCAGAAGTGGGGCGCCGACCCCAAGAAGGTCGACCTCTTCCTCCAACTCAACTGGATGAAGTCCGAATGGGAAACCAAGAAGTGCTCCGAGCAGCGCAAATACGCGCCAACCGAGGAAGACTTCCGCAAGTTCCTCGACTGCTCCGAAGCCAACACCAACGTGTACCGCCCGTCGCGCCAAACCCTCAACGACCTCGTTGACGCCTTCGCACAGCAGAACATCAATCTGCACATCGACGCCGGCGACTACTACAACCCAATGCGCCTCGAGCACCCACAAGGCGGCCCGACCGAAGACTTCACCCCGTACTACTTCGAAGGCAAAGTCCCTGGTATCAAGATGCTCGAGGACCGCGACCGCCTCCTCAACGGACGCCAGACCGTGTTCCGCGTCGGCGTCATCGGCGACCAACAAACCCGCACCAACTTCTCCTCAGGCAACGCACTGATCGGGGACGGCGCTTTCTACGTCGCAAAGAACCGCATGATGACCTCGCAAGACCAGCTGCGCAACACCATCCTGCACGAGTTCGGTCACAACCTTGGCCTGACCCACTCCGGGCCACTCGCCGACACCAGCCGCCCAATCTCTGACTACGTGCCCGGCTACCTCTCAGTCATGAACTACCTCTACCAGTTCACTGACTTCCGCTACTCCAACGAGCGCTCTCGTCCGACGGGCAAGCTGCCGAAGGCATGCCAGACCGTCCAGTGCTACACCGGCGACTACGACATCGACCCCGACTGGCCAAACCTCGCCTTCATCGGCGGCCAAATCGGCCGCGCCAACGGCACCACCGGCACCCCCGGCCACGACGACCACGAACACGCCGACGACGAACCAACCGTCCGCGAACTCGAGGTCTACTCCGCCGAATTCAACAACGGCAAGGCCGGCCTGCGCGTGCGCAACGAGGAGCGCGCTGGCAACATCATCATCGCCAACCGCACCGACTCCAAGATCGCCTTGGAGCTGTCCAACCTGGGCATCGACATCCACAAGTTCCGCCTCCAGGCCACCTACCCAGGAGGCCGCTACGAGCAGGAATACACCATCGAAGGCGCCCTCAGTGACGAGTCCAAACTGCCCATCAGCGTCCCGATCACCAACACCGCCGGCTACACCGGCTCCACCATGCCGATCACATTCCGGGTGTTTAACCAGGACAACGATATCGTCGCCGACGAAACCATCGAGTTCTCCGCCCTCAACTACAACGGCGAAGACACCGCGAAGCTCATACGGGAACTTCGCAAGAAGAAGTCCGACCTGCTCAAGCGGGCAGAGCAGACCGTGGGCAAGGCGAAAGGCGGTGCCGGGCCACGCCCAACCAAGCCGCTGGCAACCCAGGCCAACGCCGTCATCCCGACCCGCGCCGGCCAAGCACCAGTGACCTCACTGAACGCCGCGCCGAGCGGAACCTACGACGCCCCGGCTCCCGCGCGCCCTGCCAAGCCGACCACTCGCCCAACCGCCCACCCTGCGCCTTCGACTGCGCAGCAGCAGAACCCAGGCAAGGGTGGGGAAACGGGTGGCCTGTCCGGCGGTGCCATCGCCGGCATCGTTGTCGGCCTGCTGGCGCTGCTCGGTATTGTGGCCGCAGCCGTCGGCCTAGGCGGCTTCTAAGCTCGCTGATTGGGTTTGTACCAAATTCCCCCAGGTCCAGATTGTGACCTGGGGGAATTTCTTTGGGGTAGGGGAAATTGAGGAATTTGGTGTCGGGCCGGGTGGGATGCGCACCAAATTCCCTCCCGAGAAACCCGCGACCTGGGGAAACACAAAACCTGCCCGCCGAAATCCTGGAATGTGGTGCGCCTTGCTAGGAGGCGGTGCCAAGGGACGCAACTCGAATTGGACCAGATGTTCAAACGTGCTGGTAGTAAAAGGACAAGATAAAAGGCGAATGCGTCTTTTGGCACCGGCGCCTCAGGCGGAGACACCAAATTCCCTCCCGGGAAACCTACGACCTGGGAAAACGTAAAACCTGCCCGCCGAAATCCTGGAATGTGGTGCCAGGTAGAGACGGAAAAGCAATGACCCCAGCGATTTGCAACTTAATGCAGGGATCGTCCTGGGGCCTTCGTTGGTCGAGGCTATCGGATTCGAAGGAGTAAGTCAATGGAGTGACACTAACGCCAATATCGTTTGGTATATATACTTCGCGCTATGACTGTACGAGAGAACCAGCCGATCTGTCAGAACCCGGAAGTCTCCGCTTCGCTCGCTGACCTAGAGTGTTGGTTCTCGGTTCCGCGTATGGAGACCTTTTCGGGCCAGAAAAATCCTGTCGACTTATACCTTTGGAATGCACAACTGGCCAAAGCATTCCTTGAAGACATTGAGCATTTTGAAGTACTGCTGCGCAATTGGATTGATCGATGTGTTGTTAAAGCTTGGGGGGAGAGGTGGTATGGCAATATAAACTCTTCGTCGAATCCCGCTGGGCTGAACTTTAATAGCATTGACAAGCGGGGGTATAGCAAAGGCTAAAAGGCGTGCGGGAGAAGTGGATCCGCCTCCGGGGCGGGTGATTGTAGAGTTGGCACTCGATTTCTGGGTTCACATTTTTGATAACCGACATAGTGCGACTATCCACCCGAAGCTTATCTCGGCCATTAAACATCGTCATTCTATTGAAGAGTTTGTAAGCGAGATACAGATTGTTTATCGGTTGAGGAACCGGTGTGCCCATCACGAGCCCCTAGTCAAGGCGGATCGCGAGGTGGAGCTTGAAAATGTTGATCGCGCGTTGCGTGCAATTGAAAATGTGACCAGCTGGATAAGTCCTGATGCGGGTAGGTGGATAATGGGAAATTCTCGGGTGAGAGGGGTGTACGCTCGACGCCCCTAGTGGGGTGCGCACCAAATTCCCTCCCGAGAAACCCACGACCTGGGGAAACGCAAAACCTGCCCGCCGAAATCCCGGAATGTGGTGCAGGGCCGAGTGAGGCGCGCACCAAATTCACTCCCGAGAAACCAACGACCTGGGCAAACGTAAAACCCGCCCGCCGAAACCCTGGAATGTGGTGCGCGCAGCACCCGAAAGCCTAGAAACCCAAGCAAACCCTAGAACCACGTCACGGGACGGATCTTGTTGGCCATGTCCACGAGGTCGAAGCGGTGTTGGAGGTAGGGCGCCACTCTGGCCAGGGCGCGCAGGGTCCTGGCGAGTTCGTTTTGGAGTTCGTGCGCGGTGAACCTCGTGTCCAGGATGGGGGAGGGGTCGGGGTGGTGGCCGTCGAGGGTGTAGGTGAGGGCGGCGCGGAGGATGAAGACCTTGATCTGGAGGTAGCGGGGTTCGGTGTTGGGGATGCGTTGGAGGCGAAGGGCGGCCTCGCGGATGCGCGGCTCGGTGGGGTCGGTGACCAGGCTGAGGATGGAGGTGAGTTGGGCGAGGCGGTTGTGTCGGGAAGCGACGGGGACGCGGTCCAGGGCAGCGGCGGCAAGCTCGGGTTGATTTTCGTGCATGAGTTGGCGGGCCAGGCCGAAGGCGGAGGAGACGGTGGTGGGGTTGGTGCTCCAGACCAGGGCGTAGAGACGGATGGCGTGGAAGCGCAGCATGGCGGGGTTGGTGGTGACCATGGACCAGTCGGGGTCGAGGGAGCCGGTTTCGTGGAGGTGTTCGAAGACGGTGTTGGGGAGTTCGTCGAGGTGGCGGTTCATGCCGGCGGCGCCGCGGGCGACGCGGGGTTCCAGCAACGCGGTGTCGTGGAGGTCGGCGGATTGGAGGAGGAGTTCGGCGACGGCGGCAAGCGCTAGTTTGGAGGCGGATTCGCCGGGCAGGATTTGCAGGACGCGGGAGAAGGAGACCTGGGCGTCGGTGTATTTGCTGGTCAGCAGGTTGGTGATGCCGGTGTACCAGTGGTAGCGCCAGTTCTTCCGAAGGCCCTCGTCAAGTGAGTCGAGCCAGGTGCGCGCTTGGGTGGTGAAGCCGAGGTCGAGGAGGGTGCGGGCGACGGCGAAGGGGATTTCGATGGAGTCGGGGTGGCGGTCCTCGGCAAGCGCTTGGCGCAGGGCGGCAAGGGTTTCGGAGGGTTCGGAGTAGGTGGTGCTTTGGAGGGTGGCGGCGCCGGGGTCGGTGGCGTCGACAAGTGGGACGGGCAGGGCGATGTTGACTTCCTGGGGCGTGATGGTGACGGTGCGGGTGATGCCGTCGATGAGTTGGTCGGTGCGGAAGACGACGTGCTTGGTGCCGAACGTGCGGCGCTGCGGGGAGAAAAGTGAGTGTTGGGCAGGGAAGGTGCGGCCGTCGCGGATGGCGAGCACTTCGCGCAGGACGCCGAGGAGTTGGGCTTCGAGTTGGGTGACGGAGTCGAAGCGGTCGTCGCGGTTGGGGGCGCAGCAGCGGGCGATGAGTCGGTAGAGGGAGATGTAGCGGCGGAAGAGGGGTTCGGTGGTGGGGGTGGGGATGTCGGCGTCGTGTGGGAGGTCGATGATGAGGGCAGCGAGGGTGCGGCCGATGGTGTAGATATCGGATTGGACGGAGGGGCCGTCGGTAGCTACTTCGGGCGCTTGGTAGCCTTTGGTGCCGTAGATGAAGCCGTAGGAGCCGATGCCGGAGACCGCGCCGAGGTCGATGAGTTTGACCTGGTCTTCGGTGACGATGATGTTGTCGGGCTTCAGGTCGTTGTACACGACGCCGCGCGAGTGCAAGTAGTCGAGCGCGGGCAGCACTTCGAGGATGTAGGCGATCGCGATGTCAACGTCGCACCTGCTTATCGACGGCCCACCTACGTACTCCATCACGATGAACCCGCCGGGCACGCGTGGGTCGTCGATGAAGTTGAAAATCTTCACGATGCCGGGGTGGGTGATGTCGGCGAGGAACTCGCGCTCGGCGACGGCGGCGGCTTCCTCGTCTTTGTTGCGGGCCGAGTGCAGCCCCTTGAGTACCACGTTTCGCCCGGAGACGAAGTGGTCGGCGGCTAAATAGATCCAGCCCATGCCGCCGTGTACGATGGTGCCGAGCACTTCGTATTGTTCGGCGACCAGGTCGCCGGGCTTCAGCGCCGGGGCGGGGACGCCTTCGAAGGTGGATGGGTCCCGAAGGGCGTCGGTGGGGTTGATGGGGTGGACCCAGGGCAGTTCGACCATGCCGTCGGCGACGGTGCGGGTTTCGCGCTGCGTGCCGCGCAGTTCGCGGAACCGGTCGAGTGCGCGGCGCCGCGAGCGTTGCGAGGTATCCTCCTGCCGCTTCTCCTGCCGCAGCGCCTCGAGGTCTTCGAGGAGGGCGGACATGGAGTCGTCGTACTCGAAGAGGTCGTCGTCATCGTCGTCGTCGGCGAAGGGGTCGAAGGCGACGGCCTCGGTGCCTGGGTCATTCGTGCTCATTGGGTTCCTCCCGGTACATCAGCGGTGGGGGGTAGGGGTCTGTGGTGGAATCCGCCAGCCACTCCTGGAACATGCGGTGCCAGGTGCCGTCGGTGCGGATGCGCTCGATGGTCGCGTTGACTTGCCGCACTACTGAGTCGTGCTCAAGCGGGATGCCGACGGCATAGTACTGGGTGGCCAGCACGTCCGGCAGGATATCGGTGTGCGGGTCCTGGGCGAGCATGCCGGCGAGGATGGCGTCGTCGGCGATGATGGCGTCGGCCTGGAACTGCTGGGTGGCCATGAGGCAGTCGGACCAGGAGCGGGTGCGCAACACCGGGGACTGCGGCGCGAGGGTGCGCACGATGTTGAGCAGCGTCGTGCGGTCGACGACGCACACGGTGCGCTCGGGCAGGTCGTCCATGCTCGTGATGCCGCGATCGATCGGGGCCAGCACCCTGACCTGGGACTTCAGGTAAGGGGTGGAGAACGCCACCTTGGAGGCGCGCTCCGGGGTAATGGACATCGTCCTGATCACAATGTCCACGCGCCCCTCCCGGAGCAGCTCCGCACGCGAGGCCGAGTCCACGAAGCGGAAGTCCACCGCCTCGGGGTCGTCGAAAAGGTCGCGGGCGATCTCCCGGGCCAGCTCCACCTCGAACCCGCGAAGCTGCCCGCGCACCATATCGCGGTAGGACAGCAGGTACTGGGACTGCTCCACGCCCACGATGAGCCGGCCGCGCTCCCGGATCTGCTCCAGGGCAGGGTCATCTTCCGGAGTGGCTGCGCGTGGGCGCAGCGAGCCCTCCCAGTCCAGGCCGTGCGGCACAAACTCCATCGACGGCTGCTTGCCCGCCCCGTCCAGCAGCGCGCCGGGCGGCAACGGGATTGCCTCGTGCGCCGTGGACGCCGCCCCCGTCGGCAGCTCTTCCAGCGAGGACTGCGGCGCACACCCCACTGCGCCCGCTGCCACCGCGAGCGCCACCAACAACGAGCCAGCCCTGCGCATCATACGTACTCCCTGAATCGCCGCTGCACACCGAACCACATGCTGATGACCGCCAGCAGCGACAGCAGCGCGACCACCGTCGACACCAGCCTTGTCGCGTCCAGGGAGGTGTGGATGTAGTTGCGTATCTCGGCGCGCGCCGACTCAATCAACTCCACCATGTTCGCGTCCAGTTCCGTGTACGCGGTGGATGCGCTCGGGTGGTACGCACTATCGACCATCAGCACGTCGACGGCGCGCTCAAACCGGCCGGCATCGAGCGTCGAGACGAGTTCGCCATGCGCCTGCGACCACTGCTCCAGCGCCCTTCTTGCCGACGCCACCTCCGGCGCATCCGACGCCGTATCCAACGCCGCGCTCACCCCCTGGTACGTGGACTCGAAGGACTCCGCCGACTCCGCAACGGACTGTCGGCGAAGCAGCGCCATCGTCTCGTCGGTGCGGGTCTCCTGGGCGCGGAGGCGGGCGTCGGTAAGCTGGCGCAGCGGCGCCGCGGCCTGCTCAAACCCGATGACGCCCGAGCGCCACGAAATGAAGTTCGAGCCCGCAACCCACGCCAGCGCCACCACCATCGCCGCCGTCGCCGCCACGAAGCCCTTATTCCAACGGCGGCGGAACGTGCGCCACAGCCACCACTGCGCCCCCGCCAGCAGCAACAGCGCCGCCACCAGACCCGAAAGCGGCACCCACTGCGGCGCGTTGAGGCGCACCATCTCCACCGCCACCTGGCGCTGCGTCAGCGCAAACAGCGTGTTCGCCGAGGTAATCATCCGCTCACGCATCATGCCGGACGCCTCCGACATATAGGACACGCCCACCGGGTTGCCCAGGCGCTGGTTCACCTTCGCGCGCTCCATGAACGCCACGTACAGCGGCAGGTCGCGTTGGATGGAGCGCACCAGGTTCTGGATTCGCTCCTGGTCCTCCGGCCGCGTCAGCTCCGAGGCACCCTCGTAGATGTCGCTCGCCGCGATCACCGCCTGATCTATCGACGCCAAGTACGCCTTCACCTCATCCGGCGTCATCAACCCTGCCTGCACGAAGCCCGTCGTGGCCACCGTGTCCGCCTGCGACAGCGACGTGAGCAGCACGTGCGCGGAGTGGTTCATCGGCTCCGTGGTCTGCACCAAGACGTCGAGCGCGTGCTGGCGCTTACTCATCGACTGGCTCTGCGCGAACCCAATCGCGCCCACGGCCACCGTGAGCACCAGCATCATCGCCAGCATCTTGCCCGGCGTGGTGATCACGAAGTCCGCCAGGCGCCGCGCCGCGCGAATCGGCCCACTCGACGCGCGCTGCTGCGGATGCAGCGCAAGATCATCCAACCAGGCGTCGCTGGGAGGTGGCGTCGTGACAGTCATTCCTCAACCATAACCACCGCGCCCGACCTATTTCTAGGAAACGACCTACAGTGGAACACATGCAAGGAGACGGCAACGGATGGGTCGAAGGACCCAACGGACAGAAAATGTGGGGCAAACACGGCGCCGCGGGGCTCTTCCTGCAGGCCACGCACGGCGGCGAGCCCGTCGTGCTCATGCAACACCGCGCCCCTTGGACCGCCCAAGGCGACACGTGGGGCATCCCCGGCGGCGCCCGCGACTCACACGAAACGGCCTCCCAAGCAGCGCTCAGGGAAACAGCAGAAGAATGCGGCATCGATGGGGGCGAAGTGGACGTCGATAAGGAGCTCGTCACCTCCGGCCCCGCACCCAGTGGCTGGACCTACACCACCGTGCTCGCGCGCGTGCGCTCCGGCGAGCCACTCGAGACCACCGCCAACGAAGAAAGCGTTGAGCTGCGTTGGGTTCCCCTGAAAAAACTCGAAGAACTCGCCCTACACCCGGGGCTGCGTGCCGCGCTGCCAGACATTCTCAGGCATACTGTTTCGCATGATTGAAGTCCAAAACCTGTCAAAGGTCTACGGCCCCGTCCGCGCCGTCGACGACGTGAGCTTCCGCGTCAAACCCGGCATCGTTACCGGGTTCCTCGGCCCCAACGGCGCAGGCAAATCCACCACCATGCGTATGATCGTCGGCCTGGATAAGCCCACGTCAGGCAGCTGTCTTATCGACGGCACCAGCTACCGCAACCTCAAGCGCCCCGCCCAAAAAGTCGGCGCGCTCCTCGACGCCAAAGGTGTACACCCCAACCGCTCCGCCCGCGCGACGCTCCTGTGGCAGGCGCAAGCATCCGGCATCCCCGCCTCCCGCGTCGACGAAGTCCTCTCCCTCGTCGGGCTGACCGACGTGGCGGGCAAGAAGGTCGGCGGGTTCTCCCTCGGCATGGGGCAGCGCCTCGGCATCGCCGCGGCCCTGCTCGGCGACCCCGAATACCTCATCCTCGACGAACCCGTCAACGGCCTCGACCCCGAAGGCATCCGCTGGGTCCGCTCCCTGCTGCGCGCGCTCGCCCAGGAAGGCCGCACCATCCTGGTGTCCTCCCACCTCCTCGCCGAGATGGCACAGACCGCCGACCACCTCATCGTGATTGGCAAGGGCAAACTCGTCGCCGACACCTCCGTCCACGACTTCATCAAGGCCCACTCCGGCTCCCGCGTTGTGGTGCGTGCCGCTGATGTTGGGCTTTCTCGTTTGCAGGTGGCCGTGGAGGCAGGCGCGCCGGGCGCCAGCATCAGCCCAGGCACCGACGCCGACGGCCGACCCAACCTCACCATTAACGACGCCACCCCCGAAACCATCGGGCGCATCGCCTTCGAAGCCGGCGTCATCCTCACCGAACTCAGCGAACACCACGCCTCCCTCGAGGACGCCTACATCCAATCCACCGAAGGCACCGAACAGTTCGCATCCCGCACAGTCCAGGAGGGCAAGTAACCATGAACCTCATACTTTCCGAGTGGACCAAACTCCGCAGCACCCGCTCCTTCTGGTGGACCAGCGCCGCCATGATCATCGTCGCCGGCATCTACGGCGCACTCTTCGGCTGGCTGGCCAACACCTCCGGCATGCCCTACACACCCCTGACCGTCGTCTCGACCGTCTCCATGACCATCGGGATCGTCGTCATCGTGCAAGCCGCCATGACCGTCACCACCGAATACCGATTCGGCATCCCCGCCACCAACTTCCGCCTCACACCGCAGCGCTGGCGAGTCGCCCTGGCCAAAGTCGTAGTGGGCGTCGTCGGCGTTGTGGTTGCGACGCTGCTAGCCGTGGTCGTGGCGTTCATCCTCGCCGACCTCACCACCGCCGTCCCCGCAGGCTGGACCACAAATAGCGCCACCCAGCGCGCCCTGTGGGCAGTACCCCTCGGCATGGCGCTGCTCACCCTGTTCACCCAGGGCGTCGGCTGGATCGTCCGCAACACGTCCGCCGCCATCGTCATCGGCCTGTCCATGATGCTCCTCCTGGAGACCATCGTCGGGTTCATCCCTAAATACGGCCAAGACGTTGCCAAGTTCCTCCCCTTCAACAACCTCATCGCCTTCATGATGAACCAACCCACCCAACACTGGGAGCTCGGCGCCTCCCTCGGCATCTTCGCCGTGTGGGCCGTGGCGTTGTGGGTGATCGGCGTGCTGTTGACTGAGGCGCGGGACGCGTAGTTCGATAGCAGTGCCAGAAGACGCAATCTCCTAAGAGTGCCCCATTAAAACCGCTGGTTATAAAAGGGCTATATCTATAAGGTTGCGTCTTTTGGCACTGTTCACATTCGGTCAAGTAATTCTTCCATTCGTGGGACCACCTCACTAAACGTGGCGGCGGCGAACCTGACCACGGTCCAGCCCTCCAACGCCAGATCCAAGTTGATCCGGGCATCCTTCTGGCGCTGGTCATACTCCCAATGGTGCTGGCCGTCATACATGATCCCGATTTTAAGCGGTTCGATGGCGAAGTCGAACGTCGTTACGAGGCGGCGGCCCCTATATACAGGGACTTGCTCACTCAGCTTCAGTCGGCGTTGCTTTGTTACGGCGTGGAGCAGCAGGCGCAGCTCGGTTTCGCGCGGCGAGTCGGCGAGCTTGCTGGAAAGCTTGAGTACCTTGTTGAGCCATCGCTTCTCCACGCGCCAGTCCGCTGCTTGGCGCAGCGAAGATGTTGAAACGTTGAGGTGCCTGCGAACGCAATCCACCAGCTGCACTGCCCGTACTTGGAGGGGGTCGAGCCCCTCGGGTGTGATGACGGCAGGAGAGTGCTCTCCGCTTTTTAGCATCTGGATCGCCTGAATCGTGGCGTACGCGGGGGCCGCTGCGTAGATCGTGTGTCCGAAGTGGTGCACTGTTGTGAGTGCGATACCGTCGGCTCCGCGGCGTTTGAGTCCGGGCGTTGTTGGGGTAGGGGAGCGGGTCTTACTGGTCGGGCCGATGAATGTGACGGGGGCTGTGTCTGTAAGGTAGGGCAACCTGTAAAGGGTGAGAGCAGAGTAGCCGCTGGCGATGTGGGTCGGCCACTGTTGTGCGTAGTCGAGGATCATCTGTAGTGCCTCCGGTTGCGGTGTTTGTCTGTAATTCATATTTGTTTAGACGCATTGGATGGGCGCCTGGTTTCCTTGTTCTTCCACAATTTCTGTTTACAGTGCCAAAGGACGCAACCAATAAGCTCTAGCACTTTTGTGACCAGGTGTTATGGCGGTGTCTGTTTTGGGAATTGCGTCTCTTGGCACTGGGCAGATTTGGTGGGGAACTTTCTTGACCCACAAACCACACCCGCCACATGAGAAAACATTTAGAAAGTTGCGGAGGTTTAGGCAAAACGAATAAGGGGGACTACTCTGGGAGTGTCATTGGCTTTTGCTGCAGAAAGGATTCGTTGTGGCGAAAAATCGCGGCCGGGCAGCAGGTGAGGCTCGCCGGGCGGGTTCGCGTGTGCGGACCCGGTTGCGGAGGGGCGTGGTTGTTGCGGCGGCGGCGTTGATAGTGACGCCGTTGGTGCAGGTTGCAGGGCCAACAGAGCTGCAGGCGCAGGCAAATGCGCAGGTGCAGGGCCCGGCGCTGGCCGAGACGAATCCAATCAAATATAAGCTGCTGGAGGTCAGGCCCGGGAAGCTGGGGCGTAGTGAGCTGGAGTCGGGGGACTTGGCGTCGATAGGCAGGGTTGAGCGGCTTATCAAGAAAATTAAGTTTTCGGACGTGGCGTGGCACCCTACACCCACGAGCGGCATTGATGCGACGCATCGCTTTCAGGTGAGTGTGTGGGCACCGGAGATTGGGGTACTTGCCACCGAATATCACAAAGAAGTGCTGTCGGGGAAGGACTCCATTTATAAGTGGAATCCTCAGAAGTTTTTGGATGACCAGTCGAAGATCAACGAACTGGATTTCGACATTAGGTTCACGGATGGCTCGGTGCAGGAGAACGTGGTGTTGCCGCTGCGGCTCTTAGGTCTCGACGGCCGCCTCGCCAACGATCCGGATGGGGATTTTGATGGCGATGGTGTGTCGAATGGCGAGGAGGCCAAGAAAGGCGCGAACCCGTTTGACGCCAGGGATAGGGGTGTCGCGAAGAATCCGTTGCCGAAGCTTCCGGAGACGACAACGCCGACGCCTACTTCAACTACGACGAGCGCAAAACCGCAGCCGCAGCCAAAGCCGTCGCCGTCGAGCAGCACCTCGCAGCCGCAGCCGCAGCCGAAGCCGAGCAGCGCGCAGCAGACGAGTACTGAGGCGAAGCCGACGTCGACAAGTGTGAAGCCGACTACGACGACGCGGAAGCCATACATGGCTGAGCAGTACGACCCGTACCCGGGCGAGCTGCTGGTGCGGCTGAAGCCGGGCCAGGAGTTCCGAAGCGGGACGCCGTTCGGCAATGCTGAGGTGAAGGTGCGCTCGATTCGGTATAAGGGCGAGCAGAACGGCAGGAAGTCGCCGGCGCTGGACCACGCGCTTGTCGACGCCTCCGACGGCAACCGTTTCGTTGTGAAGGCGAAAGGCCTGGAGGCGTTCGCGGAGGCCTACGAGCAGGAGTTTGGGAACTCGAAGCCGGAGTTTGAGCGGGTTTCGAAGTGGTTCATGAACACCTTCATCACGCATGCGCGCGTGGAGGTGGACTACCCGGATAACTCGTCTGATGCGAAGGATTTCTTGATCGGGTTTGTTGGCGAGGACGAGCGTGTGTTCTCCATCCCAGCCGCGGACTTCGACGGCGATGGCGTGAGCAACGAGGACGAAGTGAGCTTGGGGACGAACCCCTTCTCGCCGGACAGCACTCCTCATGAGAAGCCGAAGTTCGCGATTACCTCGAAGAGCGTAAAGCCTGGCGAGGTGTACGAGTTCGTGCCGTCGGCGAAGTTGGACCCGAATACCAAGTTCCTGGGTGCGGAGGGCTACCAGGTGTCGCTGACGCCGGATGGCAACGTGCGTGTTGTCGGCAGTAGTGACAAGTGGAATCACAAGTTCTCCTTCAAGGTGTGGGACCCGCTGTACGAAGAGCTGGCGACGCTTCACGTCGAGTCTGATTTCTCGGAGGATTGGACGCCGATCAACGTGAAGGCGGGGACGACGCTTGAGACGAACGTGATGAGCCCGGATGAAATCGCGAGCGGCGTGGAGATCGCCTCGACGAAGGATGAGCTGAAAGCCGGTGGGGTGCCGGATTGGGTCTCCATCGGTAGGGACGGCGAGGTGTTCTTGAAGCCGCCGCGCTCCGAGGGCGGATCGAAGGGTGAGCGCAGGTACTGGGTACGGCTCTCCACCGGCGAGCAGCGCGTGATTAAGGTCAACGTGCTCGACCCAACCCCGTACGCCGAAGACTACAAGCTGCAGTACCCGGACGTGTTCGTCCGCCTGGGCGAAGAGACCCGCAGCCACGCGCCGCTGGCGACCCTGACGCAGGGCGCCGAGGTGTTCTTCAACCAGCCGATCCCGGAAGAGGCACAGGTCTCCTACTCGATCGAGGGCGAAACTGACGCGAGCGTCGTTGAGCGGGAGGGCACCGCCGAGGACGGCGAGCAGCCAGGCATGGTCACGTTCAAGGCCACAGGCGACGACCTGAAGGCCGGTGACGTCGTGCAAGTGATGGTAAAGGCCAGCTTTAGCGACGGCTCCACCCAGCACGTCCCCGTCTACTTCAACATCCTGCCGCGCCAGATCGCGGGCAGCTACAACCACGCCTACGAAACGGGCCGCGAGGTGCTGCCGGGGACGCCGATCGTCCTGCATAGGACGGATGTTCGCAACGTGCCGGAGGGCACCGACTTCGTGTTCTTCGAGGATGCTGAGGGCAACAAGAACCTCAATGGGTGGAAGGTGTCCGTGAACCGTGACACCGGCAACCTGGTCGTGCGTGCGCCGGAAAATGGTGCCCGGCCGCTGGACGCGGTGGTGACGGTGTCCTACCCGGACGGCAGTTCCACCGATGTGCCATTCCACGTCGGGGTGAAGCACAGCAAACCGGACGCGGAGGCATTTACGCCGAGGTACGCGCCGGAAACGCTGACCGGCGGCACCCGCACGTCCTACGAGATGCTGACCCCGGTGCCGGAAAACACCACGTTCTCGATTGAGGAGAACGCTGGGTTGGATGTGAGCGTCGATACGAAGACGGGCCGCATCACCGCCGTGCTGCCGAAAGACGCGCCGGGCGGCGCCAAGTACAACGTGCGCGTGCGCGTGAAGTACCCAGATGGCTCCGAGGAGACTATCGACGCCGAGCTGCGCAAGAAGGCCATCGCCGACGAAGAGCGCCCGCGCTGGAGCGACATCTACGTCAACGCCGGCGACTTGGCTTCCACGCCGCAGGGACAGCGCGTCCCGCCTGAGACCACCTTCGGTATCGACGCCAGCTTCGCCGCCAAGGGGTGGCAGGTGCACGTCGATAAGTATTCGGGCAGGTTGCAGGTGCTGCCGGACGCGTCGGTGAAGTCGAAGTCGAAGGTTGAGGTGCCGGTTGTGGTGACCTACCAGGACGGCTCGCAGCGCACCGTGAAGGTGTCGGCGTACGTGCGTGAGCCGCGCCAGACCGCTGCGCCGACACCATCGACAGAGGCACCCACGTCCACGCCGACACCGACCCCGAGTACCCCGGCGCCAACGCCGGAGCCGGACCCAGCCCCCGAGACTGGGAGTTCGGCAGCGGGGTGGATTACTGTAATTCTCGGTGCACTTGGGTTCCTGGTAGGCGCCGGTTTGCTCGCGCTGCAGGAAGTCCCAGTTGTTCAGTCGAATCTCAGACACCTTATGCGTGACCTGGGCTTGAGGAGGTAAAAGGATGCGTTTTCACAAGACAGTGATTGCAGGTGCAGTGACGCTCGCGCTCGGCATGGGCGCAGTGTCGGCCGTGCCTGCGACGGCGTCCCCCGTCAATTCAGATGATGATGCCATCCAGACCCAGCTCCACATCCGGAAGAGCTACCACGAGGCAACCCTGACCTACATGAACCCGAAGTCGGTTGCGGGCAAGTTGGAGAACCAGGTCGGTGTGATCGGCTGGGCCGATGGGCGCGTGGTGGCGCCGATCGCGAAGAGTACGACTGAGAGCTCCCCCGAGGACGGCGTCACGGTGCTGGAGCACACCGACCGGCGGCGCGAAGTCACCATGAAGCGCACCTTTACCGTCAAAGGCGACGAGATCAACGTGGTCACCGAGCTCACCAACAACGCCGGAACCGCCCGTGAGCTGGCGATCCGCATGTACAACCACGCCAAGCCAATGAAGGGCACCATGACCGCCGCGCAGTTTGGGGACAGCCTGCGCGGGGAGGACAAGTCCGCCTACCGAGTCGACGCGAACTTCCCGGGTGCGACGGCGCTTGCCACCGCTCAGGATCCGCTGACTCTCCCAAAGTGGAACGCGGGCTCTGACAACAAAAACATGGAACGCGGTGAAGTCCTCAGCGGCACCTGGGTCCAGACCGTCGAGCCTGGCGCGACGATGAAGGCCGAGATGACGGTCAAGATCGAAACGCAGCTGGGGGCGCTGGACTCGGATGGCGACGGCCTGCTAGATATCTGGGAAATGCAGGGTGCGAATGTAAATGGCGTCGATATGCCGTTGCACCGCTGGGGCGCCAACCCGTATGAGAAAGACATCTTCCTCCAGATGAACTGGATGAAGTCCGAATGGGAAACTGAGGGCTGCCAGGAGGCCGCCCGCTTCGCCGTCAACCCCGAAGGCTTCGCCCGCTACGACGCCTGCTCGAAGATGAACACGAACGTCTACCGCCCGTCCGGGCTCATCCTGGACCAGCTGGTGAAGAAGTTCGCCGCACACGGCTACAACCTGCACATCGACGCAGGTAAGGGCTACTCCAAGAACTTCGAAGCCCGCGACGACGAATACCGCGGCGGGCCGATCCTTGACTACAAGGACCACTACTTCAACTCGCCCGAAACGTCCGGCTCCGAGCTGATCACCACGTCGGTGGACCTGCTCAAAGAGCGCGAAGGCATCTTCCGCTCCGGCGTCATCGGCGACCTTATGGACGCCCCCTCCGCCAACGGCTCCATCAACTACGCCACCGGACGCGCACTGATCGGCGGCACGAGCTTCTACGTGTCCAAGAACGCCCGCATGGGCGCCGAGGACAAAGTACGCAACACCATCATGCACGAGCTCGGCCACAACCTGGGTCTGAACCACAACGGCATGCTGTGGGTCGACGGCAAGCGCCAATCCGTCTACGAATGGACCAAGTACGGAGACTGGCTCAGCGATCGCCCATCCGCCATGAACTACGCCTACCAGTTCGTCACCTTCGACTACCAGGAGGAAGACAAGAGCGGCAACCAGGAGGCCCCGCATCCAGGCTGCGCCGGCGCCCCCGACTGCTACGTCGGCGAATGGTCAGTCCCGTCCGAGTGGAAGAACCTCAACGTCAAGGCCGGCGGCATCGGTGACGTCTCCGTCAAGCCCGCCGAGTCCGACTCCGAGTCGGACAAGGACGCCGAGAAGCGCCGCGGCATCGAACGCGACGCCCGCGAACTCGACGCCGCCGCTGCCCTCAAGAACGACGGCAAGGCCGACTTCTACATGGCCGACGAGAACAGCATCGCCACCGTGCGCACCGACAACAAGGTTGTGGGCACCATTGGCAACCGCGGCTACCACGACCATGAGTTCACCGTGCGCGCCTTCTACGGCAAGGAACTTTCCCGCATCGCCCCAGTCCAGACCATCAAGGTCAAGGGCATCGGCGACGCCAAGGAAGCCGGGCCGCAGTCCCGCAAGGAAATCCAGATCCCAATCCCGGACACGCAGCGCCTGTACGGCTCCTACGTGCCGGTCTACATCCAGATCGAAAACGAATCCGGCGAAATCGTCTTCAGCGAGCTTTTCGACATCAGCCTCCTCGACTACACCGAGGACGAGCTGCGCCAAGTCAGCACCCAGCTCGGTGACTCCGTGCTGGGCCAGCGGGCATCCGCACTGCTCTCCCAAGGTAAACTCGGCGACTTCCAGGACACCAACCGCCGCAACCTCGCGGACACCAAGGAACTGAAGCAACCTAAGCGGCCATCGACGCCACCAACCACGTCGGCAAAGCCGTCGCCTTCAGCGGCCCCGAGCACCGCGGCGCCAGCTGACCCAACCACGCAGGACGCCAAGGCCACCGACGACAAGGGCGGCGTCGACGAGAAGACCCGCAACACGATCCTGATCGTTGTCGGCGTGCTGCTCGGCATCCTGGGCCTGGGCGGCGCGGCCGCCGCCGTGATGGCGAACAAATAGGTCGCTTATTCGCCCGACGCACCAAATTCCTTGGTTTTGGCTAGGGTTCCGGCGTTTTCCCAGGTCGCTGGTCGGTTGTGAGGGAATTTGGTGTGCCTGGCTGTGGGGCAGTGCCAAAGGACGCAACCAGTTTTCCGTGACCTGGGCTTTTGCCGGGTTTTTCGGATGTGGTTGCGTCCTTTGGCACTGGCAGCGTGCGGCTACTGCAGCGCCGAGGTCAGCTTCATCACGTTGTCGATGTAGCGGCGGTACCACGGCCGCGTGTTCCAGCGCTCCAGCGTGAGCTCCCGCGTCACGGACAAGTACGTGTCGGCGAGGTGGTTGAGGTTGCGGAGGAGGGGGCCGTCGCTAATTAAGAGTGAGCTTTCGTAGTTGAGTGAGAAACTGCGAATGTCCATGTTGGAGGAGCCGAGCACGCCGACGGCGGCGCCGGGCTCCTTCGAGGTGGGGTCGACGAGCAGGAACTTGGTGTGCAGGACGTAGGGGGCGGGGAACTCCCAGATGTGCACGCCGACCTCGAGGAGCTGTTGGTAGTAGGAGGACTGGGCGTGTTGCACCATGAACTGGTCCGCCTTCTGCCCGACGAGCAGGTCCACGCGCACGCCGCGGTAGCAGGCGGTGGTGATGGCCTCCAGCAGTGAGTCCTCGGGGACGAAGTAGGGGGAGCACAGCACCAGGTGTTCTTTGGCGTGGTGGATGAGGGTGTTAAACATCCGCAAGTTCGGTTCGGCCTGGTAGCCGGGTCCCGAGGGGATGAGCTGGACCAGGTTGGCATCCGCGGGGGCGCCGAGGTCCAAGGGGGCGGTGAGCTCGATGGGTTCGCCGGATTCGGAGTACCAGTCCACGGCGAACAGCGCCTCGATGAAGGTGACGATGGGCCCTTGGAGTTCCACGAAGGCGTCGACCCATTGGCGTCCGGCGGCGCGGTGTTGGCGGGTGAGGTAGGTGCGGTCGATGAGGTTCATGGAGCCCATCATGGCGGTGTGGCCGTCGATAAGGATGAGTTTGCGGTGGTTGCGCAGATCCGGGCGGCGGAAGCGGCCCTTGAGCAGGCTCAGCGGCAACATGAGGTGCCAGTGGATGCCGGCCTTCGTCAGGCGCCGTTTGAGCGCGCGGAAGCCGGGGTATTTCATGGAGCCGATGTGGTCGAAGAGGAGGCGGACGTGGACGCCGCGGGCCACGGCACGCTCCAACGCCTCAAACACAATGGCGGTGGTGTTGTCCCAGGCCACCGCGTAAATCTCGATGTCGACGTACTCTTCCGCCTTATCGACGAGCTCCGCAATCCGCACCATCGTCTTCTCGTAATCCGCCCACATGGCGACCGCGCTACCGTGCACGGCGGGGAAGCCGGTCAGGGTGCGGTTCAGCGTGATCATCGAGGTCACTTCCGGGTTCGCCTGCTGACCGGCGGGAATGTCCGGGATGTCGGAGTAGACGTCGTTGAGGACGGCGTTCGCTTCCTTCTGGATGCGGTGGCGCCGCTGCGAGACGTACTTGGACCCCATCAGCAGGTACAGCGGCAGGCCCACGAACGGGAGCAGCAGAATGAGCAGCAGCCAAGCGTTCGCGCTCGACGGCTTGCGGTTCGACGGCACCACGCCAATCATGACGAACTTGATGGCGTAGTCGATGCCCATGGCGATGAGCTGCCACAGGGAGAGGCCACTGAACAGAGACAACATGGCTACCGCACCTGGTCGAGTGCGAGGTCGGCGGTGTCGTAATCAGCGATGACGGGCGCGTGATCCGATGCGCCCTTGCCGTCGCGCTCCGCCACGTCCACCCAAGCCTGTTGCAGGCGGCGGGCGAGAGGGGGCGTCGCTAAGTGGAAGTCGATGAGCATGCCTTCGTTCTTGGGGAAGCGCATGGACTTGTAATCCCAGAACGAGTACGGGTCCGCGTGGCGGATCTCCTCCAAGCCGGACTCCAGCAGCATCTGGAACGCGGCGCGCTCCGGCTCCGTGACGTGCGTCTTGCCCTCAAACCAGGCGATGTCCCACACGTCCTCGTCGCGCGGCGCAATGTTGAAATCGCCCGTGAACAGCTGCAACGTTTGCGGGTCCACGGTCTCGCGCAGAGAGTAGAGGAACTCGAGTTTGTATTCGTAGTGTGGGTCGCCGATCTCGCGCCCGTTCGGCACGTACAAGCTCCAGATATCGACGCCCCCACAGCTCGCCCCAACCGCCCGGGCCTCCACAACCGGATCTCCCTTCTTCGCGAACGACGGCTGGCGCTCAAAGTGCGTCCGCACGTTCTCCAGCCCCACCCGCGACGCGATGGCCACACCATTCCACTGGTCGTAGCCCACGTGTGCGACCTCGTAGCCCGCCGCCTCGAACGTTGAGTAGGGGAACGTGGCGTCCTTCGTCTTCGTTTCCTGCATGGCCAACACGTCGACGTCGTTGCGGTCGAGGAAAGCGGCGATCCTCTCCGCCCGCGTACGTACAGAGTTCACGTTCCAAGTGGCGATGCGCATGCCAATATCCTAGCGCAGACGCAGGACACGCCGCCGATGATGGTCATCGCCCACGATCTCCTCCGGGCCGACCTCCCACAGCTCCGGGTGTCGCGCCGCGTGCTTCTCCGCCGCCTTGCCGATGCGCTCCGGCACCAACAGGCGCACTGGGAGGGAGTGGGCGTCGTAAAAATCTTTGAGCTCGGTGAGTGGCAGCGGTGCGAGTGCCGCCGACGGGCCCAACGGCACTGCCGTATTATCCTGCGGGTTCGCGGCGCCCGCGCGGGCCAGCCACCCCTCGACCCACTCCTGCACTGGTGCCGGGTTCGCCTCCGCGAGCTCCACCTCTTTTCGACGAATCTCCGAATTCCGAACCGTCTTCGGCGCCAGCGAACGCACCGCCACCGGTTCCGTGATCGTCACCTCGCGCCCATCGCGGCGGCGCACCCGCAGCGGGTCCAACCCCACGACCTCCCCGATCGCCTCATTGACCCCGGACTCCGTGCGGTAGCGAACCGTCACCCTGCCCCCGACAGCGGGCGCTTCTTGGCGGAACAATTAGTGCCCGAACGGGTCTTCGTCAGTGCCCGGCAGCCACGTGTTGCCCGGCTCCGTCCACCCGTTCGCCTTAATCGCGCGCTTCGCCTCCCGCTTGTAGCGGCCGGTCAGCACGTCCGTGTACACGAAGCCATCCAGGTGGCCGACCTCATGCTGCAGACACCGCGCGAAGAACCCAGTGCCCTCAATTTCAATCTCGTTGCCGTTCTCGTCCAGGCCCGTGACCTTGGCCCAGTCCGCACGGCCGGTGGGGAAGCCCTCGCCCGGGACGGACAGGCAGCCTTCGTCGTCCTCGCCGTCGTCGCGCGGCATGGTCTTCGGGATCTCGCTTGTCTCCAGCACCGGGTTGATCACGGTGCCGCGGCGCATCGTGTCGCCGTCAGGGCAGTGGTACACGAACAGGCGCAGCGGCACACCAATCTGGTTCGCGGCCAGGCCCACGCCGTTGGCGGCGTCCATCGTTTCGTGCATGTCCGCAATGAGTTCCTGCAGCTCCTCGACTGGTTGCTCCACCGGCTTCGTCGGGTTGTGCAGGACAGGGTCGCCATAAATAACGATCGGTCGAATGGTCATGGCTACCATAATAGGCATGCCTGAGCAGCTTTCAGATTCGGACCGCGCCATCCTCACCTTCGAGGCCCACGCCCCGCGCGCCATCGGCGCCAAAGAGGAAGCCATCACCACGCAGCTCGGGCTTACACCGGTTCGCTACTACCAAAAACTCAACCTCCTTCTCGACGACCCCTCCGCCCTCTCCGAATTCCCCCAACTCGTGCGCCGCCTGCAGCGCCTCCGCGACCGGTGATCGGTTCAGGGATCCATTTCGCGTTTCCCCAGCTCGCGTCGTCTGTCCCTACAGGAACTTGGTGCACACCTGGCCGCTCCTCGCCCCAAACTGCTCGTAGCGTGCGCTTAGAAGCGTGCGATGCAGGTCGCGCATTTTCACCCAGCCCGGCCGATTTCCGACGACCAGCATCGCACTCCTTGAACACCTCGACCGGAATGTACTGGCGGTTGGCGAAACCAAGCACGTGGTGCGCGTGGGAAGATGTAAACGTCTGCAAAAACGTTTAGAGTGGCGCATGTGACTAATGTGAATCCTGAGAACGAGTACCAGGGCGCCCACCGCCGCGCCGAAGAGCCCGAAGAGGACGACTACGACCAAAACTACGAAGCGGCGCCGGCGGCGGCGTTCCCGAAGCGGGGCGTCGCGATGATCCTGCTGGCCGTCGCAGCCCTTCTGTTGCTGTGGGGCATTTACGCCATGAACAAGGGCGACGGAAACCAGGACGCGGCCGCGCCGGGCACCACCGAAGCCACGACCGCCCAAGCAACCCAAGCTACCCAGGCAACAACCGCGATCTCGGCGCCGGCGAGCCCATCCGAACAGGCCAAGCCGGAAGGAACCCAGCCCACCGAGCAGCAGCCAGCCCCGGCCGAAAAGCCAGCCGAGCAGGAACAGCCGGCGCCAGCCCCCGCAGGTCTGGCTCGCGAGCAGGCGCAGGTGTACGTCTACAACAACTCCGGCATCCCGGATCTGGCCAACCGGACCGCCGGTGACCTCGCCGCCCAGTACAACGTGGCGAACCGCTCCAACGACGCCGCCGCGATGAACATGCCGGAGCAGACCTACGGCGCGTTCCCGCAGACCTTCGTGTTCTTCAACCCGAACACCCCTGGCGCTGACGCGGTTGCCGCGGAGCTCGCGCAGCGGATCGGGGGTACGCCTCGGGCGACGACGGATGTGCCGGCGAATACGAGTTTGCCGCGAGAGGCCGTCGAGAAGCCGGAGGCGATCACTGTCGTCCTTGCGGGAGAATAAAACCCCCGCGCGGGCCCAGCGCAGCGTTTAGACTGGCTTGCTATGGATCCATACCGCGAGTTCGCCCGTTCCCCCGAGCCGACACTGGGAGTGGAGTGGGAGATCTGTGTCGTTGATAAGGAGACGCGGGACCTGGTACCCCGCGCCCCCGAAATTATCGACGCCATCTCCGCCACGAACCCCAACGTGCACCTCGAGCGGGAGTTCCTCCAAAACACGGTCGAGCTGGTGACGCCGGTATGTAAGAATACGAAAGAGGCCGTCGATAAGCTGGCGGAGAGCTTGGCCGTCGTGCGCGCCGAAGCTGACGCCCGCGACCTCGACCTGTGGGCCAGCGGCGGCCACCCATTTTCCGACTTCCGCGAGCAAGCCCTCAGCCCCAAAATTTCCTACAAGGAAATGATCAACCGTACTCAGTACTGGGGTCAGCAAATGCTGCTGTGGGGTATTCACTGCCACGTCGGCATCAGTCACGAAGACCGCGTCTGGCCAATCATCAACGCGGTGATGACGCACTACCCGCACCTGCTCGCCATCTCCGCATCCAGCCCCGGCTGGGACGGGCTGGACACCGGGTACGCCTCCAACCGCACCATGCTCTACCAGCAGCTTCCCACCGCCGGGATGCCGTACCAGTTCCAAAGCTGGGCCGAATGGGTCCAATTCATGGACGACCAGCGCACCTCCGGCGTGATCAACCACACCGGCTCCATGCACTTCGACGTCCGCCCCGCGGCCAAGTGGGGCACCATCGAAGTCCGCATCAGCGACGCCACATCCAACCTGCGCGAACTCGCCGCGGTCGTCGCACTGACTCACTGCTTGGTCGTCTACTACGACCAACTTCTCGACGCCGGCGAAGCCCTCCCCACGCTCCAGCCCTGGCACGTCGCCGAAAACAAGTGGCGCGGGGCCCGCTACGGCCTCGACGCGCTGGTGATCACCAGCCGCGACACCGACGAACGCTGGCTCCGCGACGAACTCGTTACGTTGGTGGACACCCTGCAGCCTGTGGCTGCGCAGCTTGGGTGCACGCGCGAGCTGAACCTGGTGCTGGAGATCATGCAACGCGGCGCCGGCTACCAGCGGCAACGCCGCATCTACGAGATGACGGGCTCCTGGCACGACGTCGTCGCCGCCACCTGCGCCGAGATGCAGGAGATGACCTGGGAGTAGCTTGTTTGGGCCTAGTGCACCACATTCCCGCGGGGAGGTTGCGCGACCTGGGGGAATGCGTTGGGGTCTTCGCGGAATCCAGGAATGTGGTGTGCGTGCCAGCTGGGGTGACACCAAAATCCTGGATTTCTGCAGAGCGGGCTGGAATAAGCCCAGGTGGTTGGAAGCTCGTGAGGGAATGTGGTGCGCGTAGGGGCTGGTTGATGCTTGATGGGGTAGGGTTGGCGTCGATAAGTGTTGAGAGGGGAACAGCATGGCAAACGTGAATGATGTGGCGAGATACATTTTGGAGCGTCAGGGGGAAAGCCTGAGTACCATGAAGCTGCAAAAACTCGTTTACTACGCACAGGCTTGGAGCTTGGTCTGGGACGAGAAGCCGCTGTTTAACTCCCGTTTCGAGGCCTGGGCGAACGGCCCAGTGTGCCGTGAACTATACAACCAACACCGTGGGCACTTCACCGCAACTCCCGAAATGTTTCCCGGCGATGCTCACCGGCTCACAAACGATGAGCGGGAGACGATCGACACTGTGCTCGACGCATACGGGCATCTCACTGGCCAACAGTTGAGCGACCTCGCGCATGGCGAGCGGCCCTGGCGGGAAGCCCGTGAAGGCGTTGCAGTGGGGGCGCCTTCCACACATGAGGTGAGTCAGGAAGTCATGCAGGATTTCTACAGTTCGATGCAGTCGGCGTCTGCGGTGTAGTTCGCGTGGGTGGGGGAAAGCGTAGTAGGAAGAAGCTTGCGCGTCAGCAAAACAACTTCGGGGGTAAGCGTGTTCCACACTTGTCGCCGGTGGCAAGCGATAAAAGCGTGCCCAGTGAGGCGACACAAAGTGCCTGGCGGGAAATGCCTGTTCGGTGGACTGTCGCTGAATTGGACATCCCTCCTGGTGAGAGCTTGTGCCGATGGTCGCTGGAGGCCAAAGAGACGAAAGAGCTCTTGACATTTTTGGAGAGCATTTCACGAAAGACATGGAAAGAGTGCCTTGCTGAGACCGTCATGTCCGGCCGGAAGAAACGACCCCGGAACCATGACCAACACGTTTCGACCCTGAGTATCAACGCCCAAAAGCGCATTCAAGCGCTGCCCTCTGCGGAGGAGCGTGTGTTTCGATTCCGTCTATCTGGCGAGCCCCGATTATGGGGCTTCCGATCCGGTGACCTATTCCGAGTATTGTGGTACGACCCTCACCATGCCGTTTGCCCTGTGGAGAAGCAAAGTACCTAGTGGGTCTGGACCTTGAGCACCACATTCCCACGAGGGGTGCGCGCGACCAGGGGAAACACCTTGGGGCGTTCGCGGAATCCAGGAATGTGGTGCGCGCGACTCGCGCGGGAGCGCCAAAAACCTACTTCTTGGTGGGGTCGACGCGCTTGGGGTGGTAGGCGGCGGGGCGGTCGTTGCGGCTGAGGGAGTCGGGGTTGCCGTAGAGGCCTTCGCGGCGGGCGACGCGGCCGAGGCGCTGCGCGGTGACGGGGTTGGTCATCAGGGCGAAGATGAGCAGGATGAGGATGACACCGATGTCGTGAAGTTCGTGGGTGCCGACAGCCTCGCCGGTGCCGGTGGCCCCTCCGGCCTGCCCATTCGAGAGTCGAATAATCGTGCCGATGATCATGAGGACCAGCCCCGTGGTTTGGGGCTTCGTGATGGCGTGGATGCGCGCCATAGTGGACTGGAAGCGCGCGGTGCCGATGGCGGCGGAGAACACCATGAATGCGCCGGGGAGGATGAAGACGAGGGAGGCGGCGTCGAGGAAGAATGCGAGTGTCATTGGTGGGTCCTTCCTAGGAGTTGTCGCGTTTGCGGAAGCGGGCGACGGACAGGGAGGCGATGAAGCCGAGGAGCGCGATCACCATCATGACGTTGACGACGGTGGTGTCGAGCGTCCAGCAGATGTAGAGGGCGAGGACGCATTGCAGTGATGCGGTGATGGCGTCGTTGCCGAGGACGCGGTCCATGGAGTCGGGGCCGACGATGACTCGCCAGGCCAGCACGAGGAAGCCGATGGCGAGGAAGATGCCGGCGACGATGAGGAATGCGTTGTATACCTGGGGGTTCATGGGCTATCGCCTGCTTTCGAAGATGTCGATCATTTGGCGCTCGAGTTTGGCTACGTTGGCGATTTCGCGGTCGATGTCGGTTTGGTTGTCGGCGTGGAGGACGTGGATGGTCCATTCGCGGTTGGCGATGTCGATGTCGGTGACACTGCCGCCGGGTTGCAGGTTGTAGGCGCAGGTGGCGAGGTAGAGGACCAGGTCGTCGGAGACGCGCATGGGCACGCGGAGGATGGCATTTTTGGGCGGGGCGGCGGGCCGCAGCGCGAGCCAGGAGACCTTGGCGGAGGCGACGATGAGGTCGGCGAACCACTGCAGTACGAACAGCAGCAGTTTGCCCCAGTGGATTTTGTTGCCGCTACGGGGGATGTTCGGCAGCGGCAGCACGAGCACGATCAGGACGCCGAGCGCCAGCCCGGCGGCGACGTTGCCCCAGGTGAGGTCGCCTTGCATGAGGACCCACATGAATGCGAGCCAGAGGACGAAGGCGCCGCGGAAGCGGTTTCGGATGCCGGTGAGGAGGTGGTTCATCGGTGTGCTCCTGTCGGTTCGGCGGTTGCGCTGGCGGGGAGGGGGACTCGTTCTGTCGTGACGACGTCCTCTCCGTCAGCGGAGCGCGCTGATTTGCGGGCGAGCGCGTCTTTGCCGCCGCCGGAGTCGGTGGGTTGGCGGAAGGCGTCGAGGTCCCGGGTTGGGTTGGTGGGGTCGCCGGAGAGGACGGCGTGTTGGTAGATGCGTTGGTCGCTGGAGGATTCGGCGGCGCGGTCGGTGATGGCGGAGATCGGGCCGACGAGGAACGTGATGGACACGGAGGTCGCTACGAGGAGCGCGGTGGACAGCAGCATGCCGACGGGGATGCGGCCGACGTCGGCGCGGTCGTCGACGGCGATGGTGTCGTGGCGCTCGGTAAGCGATGAGGGTCGCGCCATGGCGACGGATTCGGGGGCGTCGGCGCGGTCGCGGAGGAAGCCCTTGGACCAGACGAGGATCATGGCGTAGAGCGTCAATAAGGAGGTGACGACGGCCCCTGCGATGAGCACCCAGGCGAGCCAGGAGCCCTCGGCGGCGCCGGCCTGGATGAGCATGATCTTGCCGAGGAACCCGGAGAACGGCGGGATGCCGCCCAGGTTGAGCGCCGGGATGAAGTAGAGCAGAGCGATGAGCGGCGCGGTGTAGAGCAGGGAGCCGAGGCGGCGCAGCTGCGCGGACCCGGCCTGGCGCTCGATCAGGCCGACGACCAGGAAGAGCGAGGTCTGCACCAGGATGTGGTGGACGGCGTAGAAGATCGCGCCCGACAGGCCGGCGACGGTGCCGAGTGCGATGCCGAAGATCATGTAGCCGATGTGGCTGACCAGAGTGAAGGAGAGGAGACGCTTGATGTCGTTCTGCGCGAGTGCTCCCATCACTCCGATGACCATGGTCAGTAGTGCGACCCACATCAGGAGGGTGTCGAGGGAGCCGTCGATAAATATGGTGGTGCGGACGCGAATGATGGCGTAGACGCCCACCTTGGTGAGCAACCCGGCGAACACCGCGGTGACCAGTGAGGCGGCGGTGGGGTAGGAGTCGGGGAGCCAGGCGTCGAGCGGGAAGACGGCGGCTTTGATGCCGAATGCGACGAGCAGCGTGGCGAAGATCGCGGCGCGCGTGCCGTCCGGGACCTCGGCCATGCGCTGGCCGACCTGCGCCATGCTCACCGTGCCGGTGGAGGAGTAGATCAGCGCGAGCGCGAACAGGAACACCATCGAGGACGCCATGGAGACCATCACGTAGCCGATGCCGGCGCGCACACGCCCCGGCGAGGCGCCGAGAGTGAGCAGCACGTACGAGGCCACGAGGAAGACCTCGAAGCCGACGTACAGGTTGAACAGGTCGCCGGCGAGGAAGGACAGGTTCACGCCCATGCACAGCAGCATGTAGACGGGGAGGAAGACGGCGACTGGGTCGTCCTCGTCGCCGTCGCGAAGCCCTTGGGAGATGCCGTACCACATGACGGCGAACAGCACGATGGAGGAGACGAACACCATGATGGTGGACAGGCGGTCCGCCACCAACGTGATGCCGATGGGTGCTTCCCAGCCGCCCATCTGGACGGTCTGGATGCCGTGGACGTCTGCGATGATGATCATCGCACCCGAGATGACGGCCAGCGCGAACAGAGTCGTCAGCGCGATGGTGCGCTGCAGGGTGACGGCGCGCCCGGTGACCAGGATCAGCGCCGCTGCCAGCGCTGGCAGCAGCAGCGGCATGACGGTGAGGATCGGCATGGCGGGCAGCGCCCAGTGGGCGAACTCGAACAGGTTATTCGTCATCGTCGGCCTCCTTGACGGGGTCTTCAAAGGAGCGTGGGCCGAAGGCGTCGCCCTCGGAGCTCATGCGTCCGGTCTCTGGGTCGTCGGAGGCGTCGTGGTCGGGGGCCGCCGCCGGGGTCTTCGGACGGGCGGCGATCGCGCGGTCTTCCTCGTCGCGCTCGATGATGTCGTCGGTGCGGTAGCGGTACTGGCGGTAGGCCAGGGCCAGCATGAACGCGACCATCGCCATCGAAATGACAATCGCGGTGAGGATCATCGCCTGCGCGAGCGGGTCGGCGGTGCGCTCGCCGAACAAGGTAGACATGCGCCCAATGATCGGCGGGGAGCCGGCCTGCCCGCCGGATTGCAGCAGCAGCAGGTTCGCGCCGTTGCCGAGCAGCAGCACGCCCATGATCATGCGGGTCAGTGCCCTATCGAGCATCAGGTACACGCCGGTGGCCACGAGCACACCCGACCCGATGAGCAGGAACAGGTTCGCTTCCATTACTCGCTCCTTTCGCGGCCACGCGCGGTGGTGTGCACCGGCGCCCCAATTGTCGACGCCCGGCCCCGCCCTGCCGTCGCGTCACCGTCACCAGTGACCGCTTCTCGACGCCTCTTTCGCGCCAACCGCTTCGTTGCCTGCGCTTCGCGGCGTCGTTTATTCTTCTCCTGCAGCTCACGAGCGCGCTGGCGAGCGTACTGCTTGCGGTTGTCTTCCTCTTGGTCGAGGTAGCCGCCCATGGAGGTCAGGATGTGCAGGGTCAGGCCGACCACGATGAGGTACACACCGGCGTCGAACACGAGCGCCGAGGTGACGTCAAACGAGCCGATAAGCGGCAGCGTGACCGTGGTGTAGCCGGACGTGAGCGGCGGGTTGCCGAAGAACATCGGGGTCACCGCCGCGGCGAAGGAGAACAGCATGCCGGTGCCCAGCAGCTTCGCCGGGTCCACAGGCAGGGCCTCCTCGATTTCCTGGCGCCCGCCCGCGAGGTAGCGCAGCGTGAACGCCAGCGCCGCCACCAGGCCGCCGGCGAAGCCGCCGCCGGGCGCGTTGTGGCCGCCGAAGAAGAAGTACAGGGACAGCAGAATCATCGACGGGAACAGGATCCGTGTTGCCACGTCCACCATCAGCGAACGGTTCTGCGCCGTCTCCGAATCCACGCCGCTGGCCAGCCAGCGCGGCTTGGTGGTGGACAGCGTCGGGCGCCTCGAGGAGCGCCCAAACTTGCCGGTGCCGAAGATCAGGCTGGCCACGCCCGTCGCCGCGATCACCAGCACAGTGATCTCGCCGAATGTATCGGCGGCGCGCAGGTCCACGAGCAGCACGTTCACCGTGTTGCGGCCGTGGCCGATGTCGTGCGCCAGCTCCGGCATGAACACCGAGATCGGGTCGGCGGTGCGCGCGCTCATCGCAAACATGGCGATCACCACAACCGACACGCCAGTCAGGATCGACAGCCAGGCACGGGCCCGGTTGTCGTCGCTGCGGGGCTCGACCTCCGTCGGCATCTTGCGAAGGATCAGCATGAACACCACCATCACGATCGTCTCCACGAGCGCCTGCGTCAGCGCCAGATCCGGCGCGCCGTGCAGGGCAAAGATCGTCGCCATGCCGTAGCCGGTCAGCCCCACCATCACCACGGCGGATAGGCGGTTGCGTTGGACCGTCGCAAAGACAGCCATGCAGACCATGATGAACACCACCAGGCCCTGCCACGGCGAATCCCACAACATCATCCGAATATCGTTCGAGCGGCCCAGCACCAGCGCCGCCAGCGGCACCACGGCCAACACCGCGAAAATCACGCCCAGGTTGATCACCAGGGAACCGCGCTGCGTCGACGCCGTCAACCGCAGCGACGCAGTCCGCAGCTGCGCGAGCAGCGCGTCCCACAACGCGTCACCATTGCCGAGCGCAGGCTTGCCCGTCTGCAGCGGTTTCAGCAACGCACGCTGCCAGAACATGACGACGCCACCCAGCACAATCACGGCCGTCAGCACCAGCGGGATCGTAATCCCGTGCCACAGCGCCAACTCCTCCTGCTCGCCGCCGGGGAAGCGCACATCCAGGTACTCGTTGAACGCCGTCGACAGCAGCACCGGGAAGATTCCGCACACCACCGTCAACGTGGTCAGCACCGCCGGCGAAATCCACAAGGTCGGGCCGATCGGGTGCATCTCGCGCACCGCCTTCGACTCGCCGTTGTTGTGTGCTGGCTTCGTCGCAAAGGCGGACCACCAGAAGTACAGCGAGTAGGCCATCGTCAGGATGGACCCCGCGACGATCGCCACCAGCGTCATGTATCCCGGCATGCCGTGCAGCATCTCCTCGTGCAGGATCGCCTCCAGCGCGGACTCCTTCGCCACAAAGCCGAAGAACGGCGGAATGCCCGCCATCGACGCCGCCGACACCGCCGCCAAAAACGCCACAAACGGCTCCCGCTTCGCCAACCCCGACAGCTCGTGGATGTCGCGGGTGCCCGTCGAGTGGTCAATCGCGCCCACGATCATGAACAGCGTCGCCTTGAACATCGAGTGCCCGAACGTAATTGCCAGGCCAGCCATCGTCGCCTCACGCGACCCAATGCCGATCACCGTCGTGATAAAGCCCAGCTGAGACACCGTGCCGTACGCCAGGATCAGCTTCAGGTCACGCTGCTTCAGCGCCAACCAACCACCCAGAATCATGGTGAACACGCCCGTCGACAGCACCACCAGGTGCCACGTGCTTACCACCGCCATATCCGGCGCCAGGCGCGCCACCAGGTAAATGCCGGCCTTCACCATCGCTGCCGAGTGCAAATACGCCGACACCGGCGTCGGCGCCGCCATCGCCCCCGGCAACCAAATATGCCACGGGGCCTGCGCCGACTTCGTCATCGCCCCCAACATAATCAGCACAATCGCCGTCGAAATCGCAGGCGTATTCTCAATATTCGCAAACTGCGACACCTCGCTGAGGCGCCAAATCCCCGTCTTGTAGCCCAGCAAATTAATACCGACGAGCATCGCCAGCCCGCCGAACGTCGTAATCATCAGCGCCTGAATCGCCGCCCTGCGCGACGACGCCCGTTCACCGTAGTAGCTGACCAGCATGTACGAGAGTATCGACGTCAACTCCCAAAACACGTACATCAGCAAGAAACTGTCCGAAATCACCAACCCGTACATCACGGAGGCGAACATGGTCAGCTCCCCGCCAAACTTGGCCAACCTGCGCGGATTCGAATCGAAATACCCCCAGCAGTACAGCAACACCAAGGAGCCGACGCCCAAAATAATCAAACTGAACAAGCCCGCCAGGGCGTCCAACCTGAAATCCAGGTTCAACTCCGCCGACGGCATCCACGGAATCCGCGAAACGATCTCCCCGCCATCCACAAAGACACCCTTTGCGAACAGGTACACCATCCACGCGAACCCGCCCAGCGGCACCAACGCCACCAGCGCAAACGCCGATCTACCGATCGTACGGATCAACAACGGCGCCGCCGACGTCGCGACGAACAGCGCGACAAGTAGCGTCAACACAACCCGGGCCTCCTTGTTCAGCTTCTTCAGTTCTTCAGCTTCGGCGCGCCACAGCAACGCAGCTGCCCACCATGCACCGTCGAAACTAGAAACAAGGCGCGTCATGATCAGTGGCGCGACCAACAAAATCTCACTGTACTCACAGCTCCGACATTTTGCGAACGGCTTTCGCCCTGGCTGGCCTGCCTGTCTGGCCCCCCTGGTGCGCCTGCGCCCCGCGCCTGTGCCCTCTTTGAAAAAGTTCCCGCGTCCGGGAACCATTTTGCGTTTCGGACTGGTTCCGGTCGACCAACGGTTGCGTTTCTGCAGGTCGCGACGGCTGTCCACAAAGAAAGGTCCCGGGTTCACGCTGGGCCGGGGAACTTTTCCGAGGTGACGGGTTCGCGCGCCGTGGCTTTCACGTGATCTTGTTCGTGTCGAGGTGTTAAAGGAGTGCGACGCTGGTCGCCGGAAACCGTCTCTGGCCGGTGGAAATGCGCGACCTGCATCGCACGCTTCTAAGCGCACGCTATGAACTCTCGGAGCTGGGGCGGCGAAGATCCAGGCGAGCAAGACTATGGACAAACCGCACCAAAAACGGTACGGTTTGTCCATGGTTACGTATAGGGAAATGCTGCGACAAATCGCTTTGGAAAACGACGGGTATGTCACTCCGGCCCTCGCCCGTGTGCGGGGCGTGCCTGATGTTGAGTTGCGGAAGCTTGCGGCGCGAGGGGCCGTCGAGAAACGGGAGCGTGGCGTTTATCGGGATCCGTACTATCCTGCCGCCGACGAGTTTGATTTTCTCCGTGAAATTATTCTCACGCTAGGTGCCGGCGTGCATGCGTGTGGGGAAACCACATTGCAGGTTACCGGGATCGGTGAGCTCAATCCCAAGAATGTCTATCTAGCTTCGCCTCGTCGACACCGCCGGAAGGTGCCTGGAACATGGCGGATTAGGTCCGCTCCACCGGACGCTCAGGTGAAGAAATATCACGGTATTCCGTCGCAGCCCGTCGCGGAGGCGCTCGTGGAGGTTCGCCCGGCAGTTATGGCCGACCGTTGGGAGGCGATGGTGGAAGACGCCTACCAGGAAGGGTTTATTCGAGGCAAGCAGTATCGGGAGCTGAAGGGGCTGGTGGGATGAGCCGGCCGGTAAACATTGTGTCCTTACGACAGAAGATCAGAAACATAGAAAACGATCAGGCGCGTGAGACACAGCGAGAGAACGTAATGGCGCTTGTTGTAGTTGCGCAGATGCTTCCACAGGGAGTGGTCAAAGGCGGAAGTGCGATGGCTGTTCGCTACGGCAGTGGAGCTCGTGCCACAAAGGATCTCGATGCCGCGCGACAGCAGGACGAAGACCACTTCTTGGATGAACTGGAGGACAAACTTGAAGCGGGATGGCAAGGCTTTACTGGAAGAGTGAAGCAGGTGAAGAAGCCCAGCCCTGCAGGGGTTCCGCCGCAGTATGTAATGACTCCTTTTGATATCAAGCTCCAGTACGAAGGGAAGGACTGGAAGACCGTGAGGTTTGAGGTGGCGCATAACGAGCTACATGTTGCGGACTCTGTGGACAGGCAGATTTCGGATGAACTCTCATCGTTGTTCATGGACCTGGGGTTTGATGCGCCGGGCCCTGTACCGGTTATGAAGCCTGAACACCAAATTGCACAGAAAATACATGCGGCTACATTTCCTGATAGTCAGCGAGCGCATGATCTCGTAGATTTGCAGATACTCGTGGCTAATGAAGATATTGACTATAGCAAGGCGAAAGAGCTGTGCGAGCAAACGTTCAAGTACAGAGGCGATCACTCATGGCCGCCTGAATTTGTTAGGGGCGAGGGCTGGGACGATGTTTATAGGGCCGCGGTGGAGAATATGACGCTTCCTGGAGTCGAAATATTAGGTCTAGAGGACGCCATCCGCTGGAGTAATGACCTGGTCAAAAGGATAGATTTCAGTTAGGGGTACCGAATTGATTGCTTCCAACGTGGATCTCGCGGATCTTGCGGCAAACGCCTCACACCATGTGTTTGGTTTGGGCCTGTATGAGCGCAAGGTGATCATTGACGGTGGCGGGCCGGTGGCCGTCATCATGTCGGCGGGTGAGTTTGAGCGGCTTGAGGCTGAGCGGCAGGACGCCCTGGACCTGGCACTCGCGCTCACGCGAATGCTGACCGACAGTGGCAAGCGCATCAGCCTCCAGGATGTCCTGGCTGAGTTTGGCATCGACCCGTCGGAGCTTTAGATTCACCAGCTTTTCGACGCGCTCTCCGCCCCATTTGAACCAGCCAAATCTGCAAAGTGTAGTAGGTGGATTGTAGTAATCCTCGAAAAGTTGTGCGAAATGGGGATTACTACCATCCTGTTACTACAGTTTGGGTTTCGGCAGCGCCACAGCCAGCAAAAACAAGCCGAAACGCAGCCGAAACCTGGCCGAAACTGGCTACTTCCCGTACTGCTGCAGGAAGAGCGCTTCGGCGACGGCGATGCGTTCGATTTCGGTGGGGTCGACGGATTCGTCGACGCCGTGGATGCCGCACTGCGGTTCCTCGACGCCGTAGAGGGCGATGGCGGCGTCGGGGAAGTGGTTCTGCAGCGTGATGGTGAGTGGGATGGAGCCGCCGGAGCCGATGAGGGCGAGGTCGGCGCCGTCGTAGGCGGTTTGGAGGCAGTCGCCGAACAGGGCGATGGCCGGGTGGTTGGGGTCGGTGGCGAATGGTTCGTTGACGCCGGAGATTTCCACGGTGACGTGGGCGCCGTTGGGGGTGTGGGCGTGGATGTGTTCCTTGACGGCGTTGGCGATGGCGGCGGCGTCGGTGCCGGCGGGGACACGCAGGTTGTATTGGGCTTCGGCTCGGTGGTTGACGGCGTTGACGGCGTCGGCGACGGGGGTGGAAGTGAAGCCGATCATGGTGATGGCGGGGCGGGCCCAGACCATGTCGGCGGGGTTGTCGTCGGGGGTGCCGTTGAGGGCGACGCCGTCGAGGACGCCGGCGTCGGTGGCGAAGGTGTCGGCGGGGTAGGGCTGGCCGTTCCAGGTGGCGGTGCAGTCGACGCCGTCGATGCTGGTGCGGCCGGTTTCGTCGAAGAGGGAGTCGGTGATGCGGACCAGGGCGTGGGCGGCGTCGGGGGCTGCGCCGCCGAAGGAGCCGGAGTGGATGGCGCCCTGCAGCGTTTCGACGGTCACGTTGATCTGGGCGCCGCCGCGCAGGGAGGTGGTGAGCGTTGGGACGCCGACGGCGGCGTTGCCCGAGTCGGCGATCATGATGGCGTCGGCGCGGAAGAGGTCGGGGTGGGCGTCGATAAGTTTGCCGAGGCCGTCGCCGCCGCCGAGCTCCTCGGAGCCCTCGACGACGACCTTGATGCCGAGGTCGGTGCCGCCGTTGGCCTGGATGAGGCGCAGTGCTTCGAGGTGCATGGCGAGGTTGCCTTTGCAGTCGGCGGCGCCGCGGCCGTACCAGCGACCGTCGCGCTCGGTGAGGGTGAAGGGGTCGCTGGTCCAGGCGTCGGGGTTGTTGGCAGGCACGACGTCGTAGTGGGAGTAGAGCAGCACGGTGGGGGCGTCGCCGACTGGGGCTTTGGTAGCGATGATGGTGTCAGCATTATCGACGGTCGCGTGGCGGGTCACGTCCAGCCCGAGGGCCTCGAGTGCGGAAACCGTCCAGGCGCAGGCGGCTTCGTGCTGGTCGGCGAGCTCAGGCGTGGAGTGTGGGGAGTTGAAGCCTACGAGGGCGGAGAGGTCGTCGAAAATTCGGTCGCGGTTTGGGGTAAAAGCTGTTTGTGTCATGTGGTCGAAAGTACCACCAACCGGAGGAGTACAATCCTTTCCGTTCGTTTTTATGCCTATATATTGAAAGGTCTTGCAATGGCCTCGACGATGCGTGAGTTGACGCTGCGCGGGATCATCATTGGTGGTTTGATCACCTTGGTGTTTACTGCTGCGAATGTGTATTTGGGGTTGAAGGTCGGGTTGACTTTTGCCACGTCCATTCCGGCGGCGGTGATTTCCATGGCGGTGCTGCGGAAGTTTGCTGGGCACAATGTGCGTGAGAACAACATTGTGCAGACGATTGCGTCGGCGGCGGGTACGCTTTCGGCGATTATTTTCGTCCTTCCGGGCTTGGTGATGGTCGGCTACTGGCAGGGTTTCCCCTTTTGGACGACAGCCCTGGTGTGTGCCCTGGGTGGCACGTTGGGCGTGATGTATTCGATTCCGTTGCGTCGCGCGCTGGTGACCGGGTCTGACCTGCCGTACCCGGAGGGTGTCGCGGCGGCGGAGGTGCTGCGCGTTGGCGACGGGGATAATGGTGGTTCGGAGCGCGATCACGCGGAGAACTCTGAGGGCCTGCGCGTGATTATTCTTGGTGCGGTTGCGTCGGCGTTCTATTCCTTATTGACGGCCATGAAGGCGGCGGCCAGCGAGGTTGCCGGGTTCTTCCGTGTTGGTGGCGGCGGCACGATGATGGGTGGCTCCTTGTCCTTGGCGCTGCTGGGCGTGGGCCACTTGGTGGGCTTGCCGGTGGGTATTGCGATGCTGGTCGGCGTCGTGATTTCCTTTGCAGTCCTGCTGCCGATGAAGTCGGCGGCCCATATGGGCGACGGCCTGGAGCTTGCCGAGGTTGTCTCCACGACGTTCGCGGACGAGATCCGCTTTATCGGCGTGGGCACGATGGCGGTGGCGGCGCTGTGGACGCTGATCAAGATCGCGAAGCCGATTGCGACGGGTATTGCTTCGTCGTTGGCGGCGTCGAAAAAGAGGCACGAGGGCGTGGCCGTCGACGTGACGGAGCGTGACATCCCGTTCCCGATCGTGGCGGGTGTGATTGTGGCGTCGATGTTGCCGATTGGCCTGCTGCTGTGGAACTTCGTGCGCGGCACCGACATTCATGAGCACGCGCTGTCGCTCACCATGATTTCGGTACTGTTCATCCTGGTTATTGGCCTGATTGTGGCGTCGGTGTGTGGATATATGGCGGGGTTGATTGGGGCGTCGAACTCCCCGATTTCCTCGATTGGCATTATTGCGGTGCTCTCGTGCGCGCTGCTGATCGGTGCGTTTATGGCGGGCACGGACGCGAATGCGAGCTCGCTGGTGGCGTACACGCTGTTTACGGCGGCGATCGTGTTTGGCATCGCCACGATTTCGAACGATAACCTGCAGGACCTCAAGACGGGCCAGCTGGTGGGGGCGACGCCGTGGAAGCAGCAGGTGGCGCTGATTATTGGTGTGCTGTTCGGCTCGGTGGTCATCCCGCCGATCTTGCAGGTGATGCTCACCGGTTTCGGCTTCCAGGGCATGGAGGGCGCAGGCCCGGACGCGCTCGCGGCACCGCAGGCGGCGCTGATGTCCTCGGTGGCGAACGGCATTTTCAACAGCTCGCTGGACTGGGGCTTGATTCTGCTCGGCGCGGGCATCGGCGTTGCGCTCATCATTATCGACGAGACCCTCACCCGCACCACGGGCAAGTACAGCTTGCCGCCGCTGGCTGTGGGCATGGGCATGTACCTGCCGGTGGCGGTGACGGTCATCGTGCCGATCGGCGGGCTGATCGGATACATCTATAACCGTTGGGCGCAGGTGCAGCGCCACCCGGACTTCGCGCGCCGGATGGGCACCCTGGTGGCCACGGGCATGATCGTGGGCGAGTCCCTGTTCGGCGTGCTCAACGCGGCGCTCATCGCTGGCGCGGCGGGGGAGAGCCCGCTGGAGGTGTTCACGGAGCAGTCCTGGACGCCGTGGTTCAGTACGGCCCTGTTCGTTGTGCTGGTGTGGTTCGTGTACTCGAAGACGCGCTCCAAGGTCACCTCGGTTGCCGAAGATGGTTCCTTGCACTCGGCGGGCGAGAGTGCTAAAACTGTGTCTTAGCACTCGGGGCAATTGAGTGCTAACGCGGGTGAGGTTGGCCGCGCGCTAACCGTGCCGTCGCGGGCGCCTGCACTTTACGACGAATACAAGGAGAAAACTTACATGGCTAAGATGATCGCATTCGACGAGGAAGCACGCCGCAGCCTAGAAAACGGCCTGAACACACTAGCCGACGCCGTCAAGGTCACCCTTGGGCCAAAGGGACGCAACGTCGTCCTGGAGAAGTCCTGGGGCGCACCAACCATTACCAACGACGGCGTCACCATCGCCCGCGAGATTGACCTCGAGGACCCATACGAGAAGATCGGCGCCGAGCTGGTCAAGGAAGTAGCCAAGAAGACTGACGACGTCGCCGGCGACGGCACCACCACCGCAACCGTCCTGGCACAGGCGCTTGTCCGCGAGGGCCTGCGCAACGTGGCAGCTGGCTCCAACCCGATGGGCATTAAGCGCGGCATCCAGGCAGCCACCGAGAAGGTCTCCAAGTACCTGCTGGATAACGCGAAGGAAGTAGAGACCCAAGAGGAGATCGCTTCCACCGCTGGCATTTCGGCCTCCGACCCGGAGATCGGCAAGAAGATCGCTGAGGCGATGTACGCCGTCGGCAACGGTGCTGTGAACAAGGAGTCCGTGATCACGGTCGAGGAGTCCAACACCTTCGGCGTTGACCTCGAAGTCACCGAGGGCATGCGCTTCGACAAGGGCTTCATCTCCGCATACTTCGCCACCGACATGGAGCGCGGCGAAGCCGTCCTGGAAGACCCATACATCCTGCTGGTCTCCTCCAAGATCTCCAACGTGAAGGACCTCGTTCCGCTGCTGGAGCAGGTCATGCAGTCCGGCAAGCCACTGCTGATCATCGCCGAGGACGTCGAGGGCGAGGCCCTCTCCACCCTCGTTGTGAACAAGATCCGCGGCACCTTCAAGTCCGTCGCCGTCAAGGCCCCGGGCTTCGGCGACCGCCGCAAGGCAATGCTGCAGGACCTCGCCATCCTCACCGGCGGCCAGGTCATCTCCGAAGAGGTCGGCCTCTCCCTGGAGACCGCTGAGTTGAGCCTTCTGGGCCAGGCACGCAAGGTTGTCGTCACCAAGGACGAGACCACCATCGTCCAGGGCGCCGGCGACCAGGCGCAGATCGACGGCCGCGTCAAGCAGATCCGCGCCGAAATCGAGCACTCCGACTCCGACTACGACCGCGAGAAGCTGCAGGAACGCCTGGCCAAACTGGCCGGCGGCGTCGCAGTCATCAAGGTTGGCGCAGCCACCGAGGTTGAGCTCAAGGAGCAGAAGCTGCGCATCGAGGACGCCGTCCGCAACGCGAAGGCAGCCGTCGAGGAAGGCATCGTCGCCGGTGGTGGCGTCGCCCTCCTGCAGGCCGCCCGCGAGCTTGTCGACGACCTCGGGTTCGAAGGCGACGAAGCAACCGGTGTGAAGATCGTCCGCGAGGCGCTTTCCGCACCGCTGAAGCAGATCGCCCTCAACGCGGGCCTGGAGCCAGGCGTTGTCGCCGACAAGGTAGCCAACCTGCCTGACGGCCAGGGCCTGAACGCCTCCAACGGCGAGTACGTGGACATGATGGAAGCCGGCATCAACGACCCGGCAAAGGTGACGCGCTCCGCTCTGCAGAACGCAGCCTCCATCGCGGCCCTGTTCCTCACCACCGAGGCCGTCGTTGCCGATAAGCCTGAACCAGCCGGTGCCGCCGGCGGCATGGACCCAGACGCCATGGCAGGCATGATGTAAAACGCTAGCTTCCGGCTGGTTGTATCCCGGGTGCCCCGCTTTCGCGGTGGGGCGGCCCGGGATTTTTGTGCTTTGGGCTGTTCGGGTTTGTTGGGTTCCGGGGTGGGATGTGTCGCTCCAAGCTGACTCGGGATTTTGTGAACAGATTTGCGTGTGGCTTTGCGTCGGCTAGGTGTCGTTTTCGTTCCCGTCGACATGCTCCCGTCGACCAACGCAGGTCACGGCGACTTGGCCATTTTCACGCTATTTTGCCGATTTTGCGCTGACCAGGGTTGGTCGACCGGAGGAGGTCGACCGGAATGGTAGTGAGTACTTGAGTGCTCAGCGGAGCAATGCGAGCGAGACCTTTACGTAGGAATCCGGCCGGAAACTCCCCCGGAAATGCCCGCAAAGCATGAGGAATCTCTAAGAGTTTTCGGGGGAATTGCAGGAATGAATGTCTAGGGGTAATTGACAATTGGCGGCAAACTCAATGGCCAGTGAGTAAAACCGGAACGTCCAGGGTTAATAGGCGGAGTTTGTTGTCTGAGAAACCTTGAGACTGGTTGAAATGTGCCTGGACAAAACGGGGGGGGGGGTGATTAGATTCAATGTGTTCCCAAAGTTGGGCCACTGACGTGTGCGCAAGAGACCTAACTTCTTGAAGTGCGCTGAGGGCCCCAAAGACCTCTTTTGGAAGGAAACCAAATGGCAATTGCCCTCAAGAAAACCGCCGCGATCGCAATCGCAGCAGGCCTGACCTTCGCCGGCTCCGCTGGCATCGCGGCGCAGGACGCGATGGCGCAGGATGGCGTTGAGCAGAACTCCGCTATTGGTCAGGGTGCGGACCCTTCGACCATCGATCCGAACGCTGCACGTTCGCTGACGATCCACAAGATTCTGAACGCTTCGAAGACCGGCGCACCTACTGGTAATGAAATCAAAGGCGACACTCCTGCCGACGAGAAGTACACCGGCGGCGAGAATGTTGCCGCAGTGGACTTCCAGGTGGAAGAGCTTGACTACGACATCACGACGAACAAAGGCTTCTTTGCTGCTGTAGAGGCTGCGAAGAACCCGGCGACGGCGAAGGTGAAGCAAGACGGACTCAAGGAGAAAGTTACGACAGGTGCGGATGGCTCCATTAAGGTGCCAAACGTTAAAGTCGCCGCGTACCGCGTGACCGAGCTCGAGTCCCCGGAGGCAAACGTCAACGGTGAGCCACGTCTGAACCTGCACAAGTCGGACCCATTCGTGGTGTTCGTTCCTATGACGAACCCTAAGGACACTTCGAAGTGGAATTACAACGTTCACGCTTACCCGAAGAACACCAACACCGTGGTGACGAAGAAGCTTGAGGACGAGAACGTTAACGTTGGTGACACCGTTAAGTACCAGATCAAGGGCAACATCCCTGGTTCTACGTCCGATAAGGATGTTCAGCTCAACAGCTTCCACGTGGTTGATTACTACAACAAGGACGAGCTCTCGAACCTGCGTCTGAGCGACACCAAGCCGGTCCAGATTGAGAAGGCTGATGGCTCCTTCGTTGATGTACCAGCAAACTACTATGAGGTAACTCCAGAGGAAGCTTGGACTTTTGACGACGCTCGCAAGGCGCACTACAACGCTCGAAAGACCGTCGAGTTCAACGAAGAAGGCTTGAAGTGGCTTGACGCTAACCACCGTGGTGCGAAGGTAGTCACCAACTGGGAGGCGGAGTTCAGCGCGATCGGTGACAACGGTGACGGCGAGATTCGAAACACTGCCGATGTGCCGTCCCAGACGGGTGAGTCAGGCTCCACGCGCAAGCCTAAGGATGTCCCGCCACCACCGGGAGATACCCCTGAGGTTGTCACTTTCCTGGCGAAGCTGCAGCTCCTGAAGTACGCGGATGGTAAGAAGGATCAACCGCTGAAGGGCGCCGAATTCGAGCTGTACACCCGCGACCTTAAGACCGGTAAGTGCAACCCGATCAACGACGACAACAAGATCAAGATCGGCGACGTTGCAAAGTGGACCACCAACGAAAAGGGTCAGCTCACCATCGATGGTCTCCACATCACCGATAAGGTTGACCAGCAGATCGCCAACGGTCAACCAGCAGACGGTGGCCAGATCCGCGATGGCTACAACCCAGCGGACGTCCAGAATGGCTACTGCTTGCTCGAGACCAAGGCTCCTGAAGGTTACGAGCGTATCCCGCAGGCATTCCCGATCGAGTTCAAACTGGCAGACCGCGTGACCAACGAGCAGAAGGTCGCTTCGCCGCTCATTCACGCAGAGGCCAACAACAAGCCTTCCACGAAGGTATTCCTCCCGTCCACCGGTGGCATGGGTATTTTGATCGTGGCCCTGGCGGGTCTCGCGATCATTGGCGGCGGTGTCTACGCGGCACGTCGTAACTCCCGCACTGCGTAACCCGTACGCGATGTAGGAGACTCTGCGGGGCCGCAACCAGCCTCGCAGGGGATGGCCGGTCGGCGGGACGGCTTGAAACTCCCGCCCCAGTTTTGGAAGAAGGGGACGTCGATAAGGCGTTCTGGAGGAAAGGAAGACGCGGTGGCAACAGAGGTGAAGGCGAAGCATCGGCGGGAGCCGGCGCAGCAATCGTTCTTCAGGCGTATGGCGCTGCCCGTCATCCTGGTGCTGGTGGGCATTGCGGTGCTCATGTATCCGGTCATTGCGACGCAGTGGAACAACCGGGTGCAGGAGCAGGTCGCGAAGCTTTACGAGGAAGAGCTGCAACAAACGCCAGTCGAAGAAGTAAATACGGCATTTGAGGCCGCGAAGGCGTACAACGAGGCGCACACCGACGGGCCGATCCTCGACCCGTGGCTTGCCCGCATCAGCGAGGACAACGCTGATTACAAGGAGTACGAGCGTCAGCTGGAGGGTGTGTCGGCGATGTCGCAGATCGCGATTCCGGCGATTGACCTGCGCCTGCCCGTTTTCCACGGCACGGCGGAGGACACCCTGCAGAAGGGTCTCGGCCACCTGTATGGGTCGGCGCTTCCCACAGGTGGGAAGGGCTTCCACTCGGTCATCACGGGTCACACAGGCTTAACGACGTCCACCCTGTTCGACAACCTTTCCGACATCAAAGTCGGCGACGCCATCTACGTCTCCACGTTCGGCGAGCGCATGAAGTACAAGGTGTACGACATCGAAGTTGTCCTGCCGGATGAGACCGACAGCCTGCGCGCTGACCCCGAGCGCGACCTGCTGACGCTGATCACCTGTACGCCGTACGGCATCAATACGCACCGGTTGCTCGTCCACGCGGAGCGAGTACCCATGGACCCAGACGAGGCCAGCGTCCTCGACGACTCCACCTCCACCCTGCAGTGGTGGATGTGGGCCCTCGGCGGGGTGTCCCTGCTCATCCTGCTGGCGCTGATCTGGTGGGTGTACCGCGAAAAGAAGAAGAGCGACCGTTCCGGCGCTGTGAACGAGGAGGTTCTGTCCTAATGCGCTTGTCCCAACTATTGGCAGCGTGTGGTGCAGCCACGATGCTCGCCGCGGGTGCGTTGACGCCCGCGGTGGCTGACGTGCGCCCAATCAGCGGTAATGACGCCAACCTGAATCCGGCGAGCATCGATAAGAGTAAGCCGATCCAGTTGCTGCTGAAGAAGCAGGGCACCAACCCATACGACCAGGTCCCGGCCGGCCAGAAGCCTCCCGCGATCGCCGGCGCGAAGTTCACCTTGTCGAAGGTGCGGGGCATCGACATCACCTCGGAGCAAGGCCGCAACGTGGCAAAGAAAACCACGCTTGACGACGCCCGCAAGCGCGGCCTCGACGTCATCGAGACGAAGGCGACGAACCAGCGCGGCGAAGTCCTCTTCGACAACCTCACCCCGGGCCTGTACCTGGTGGAGGAGTCCGCCCCGGACACGAAGTACGAGTACCACCTGAGCAGCCCGAAACTGCTCATCCTCCCACTTCCTGACGAGCGCGGCATCCGCTACGAGTACGAAAACGTCCTGGTGATGAAGTGGGACAAGAGCTACGGCACCCCGCCACCGTGGGAGCCTTCGGAGCCACCATCAACCACGACGCCACCGACCACGCCGACGAACCCCGGCAACACGGTCACCACAACGAAGACGACGACGTCGACACCTCCGCGGGTGAGCACCACCATCCGCACCACCTACACCACCACCCCGCCGAACGGTACCCCGACAACGGTGACCACCACGGTGCCGTCGACAATCGTGACCACGAAGCCCAACGGCGTGGTCACGACGGTGACCCACCCCCGTGCCATCCCCGAGAAAGAGCGCGGGTCGCTGGCGTCCACCGGCGCGAACGTGCTGTGGGCCGCGGGCCTAGGCGGACTGTTGATTGTGCTGGGGTTGTTCCTGGCGCGGCGAAGCAAGAACGACGAGACACGGTAAAGAAGCGGAGTTAGGAAAGAGAGATGCGAAACTTTGTCAAACCTGCAGGTTCTCCTGCTCGGCATCGTGCTCGTGGACTTGCTGCCGTAGTTGCCTCGGTAGCGTTGGCCGCCGGCCTGGGCGCGTACCCAGCCGTGCAGGCGGAGGAGACCACGGCGGTCTCCGACATCACTACCGACGACGCCGGCCTGCCCACCTACTCGTGGATGGACGACGACACACCGTCGTCCTCCGCCACGCCTTCGGCGCCTGCCGCAGCGTCGGCCTCCAATCCGGCCTCTGCATCTGCTTCGAAACCAGCAGAGGCCCCGGCCACCGCGAACCCCGTGACCGTCGAGCGCAAGGGCGACATTGACCGCATCGTGGTCAACGACCCCGAGGGCGAGGCATGGGAGTTCGGCGGCAAGGCGTCGAAGGAAAACATTTTCGCGCTGCAGCGTGAAGGCAAGGGCGAGATCAAAGAAGTCCTGTCCGTCACCGCTGACGGGCGGAAACTCGAGCCTTACGACTACGGTTTCGTGAATACCGCTGATAGCGGTTTTGTGGCGTTCAACCTGAACGCCCTGCACACGATTCCGCCGGTGGATGTTGAGATCGAGATCCGCACGACCGATGCCGGTGAGTACGCGATCGCCGAGAGCACCGAAGTGCCGTCGGAGGCCGAGCTTGCCGAGTCCGGGTACGGGAAGGGGCGCCCGGCGGAGGAGCAGCGTAGCGATGAGGAACGTGCTGCAGCCCCAGGTGGCATCCCTGGAGTGCCAGGGCAGCAGGATCAAGAGTTTTCCCTTACCGATGCGAAACCTGATTTTTTGGGGGACAACCCCCAAATTGAATTCAAGATCAATGAGACTGGCAACTGGCGAGTGACCAGGTTCGCCATCAAGAAGAACAAAAACGATAACAATACGAAGGGCATTTCTGGTCCAGTTCGGATCCGCGTCGTTCGCCAGGGCGCGGTCGTCGTTGACCGCACGCTGGATTTTCCGAATGCAAAGTACTGGCAAACAAACGCGAAGGGAAAGTCCTTCGACACGGAGTTTCAGCTAATTCCGAGTATTACCGACCTCTATATCAAGGGTGGCGACTCGGTAATCCTGAATCCCGTGGCACCTCCAAACGGTATTTACCGGGTCCAGATGTGGGGCCAGGACATGGACAATAAGCCTCAGGACCACAAGGTGAATGTCGCAGGTGATGGTATTCCAGTATCCTCGCACACGACTATTGGCGACAATCCGTACGAGACAACATTCGATGTTCAAGCGCGTTCTAATTTCTCAAGTGCAACAGTAACTCTGAGCCCTTCAGTCCGATTAGAAGATGTGTTTTTCTCTATTCCAATTGAGCAAACGGACGGTATAAGGCTCGAAAATAAAGTTGAGACCTACTCGGATCGTGTGGTTATTACATGGTTCCCGACGAAGGACGGCCGCCGAATCGACTCGGTACCGGTTTCGGCAGACTCGACTGTGACGCTTCGGACTTCCTACAGATCGGCTCCAACCAGACCCGAGGACATCACTTTGCAAGGCTCCCTCGCGGCTCCGGTAGAGAAAGATCTTCCGATTCTTCCTTCAGCCGACGCTGACGTGTTGCCACTTACGCACGGCGATAAATGCGAGCTTCGCGATGTAAAATCTGTTCCTCGACAGCCACCTCGCTTACTTTCCATTGCGGAGCAAAAATATGGCTTCCGACGATTTATCGTCGCGAGCCCACAAGCCTCTAGCAATAGAACTTCTTCGCAGCTGTATCTTCAGGTAGAAGACGGACAAGGTGCATTGCAGTCAGAAAAGATCGGACCCGCCAGCGGGTGGGTATATAACGCACTTGCCTACAACGAGAACGATAACTACCTCTATGCTGTTAGTCAGCCCAGGATTTCGGTGAAGACGGGCCACAAGGATGACCCTTGTTTCCCCGCAGGCCACTTACTGCAGATAAATCCTTATACGGGTGAAGTTTTCGATTTGGGCAAGCTTCAAGGACTTGATGGATTTCTTCCCGAGAATCATCCGGACAATACAACATCCAACGATCTCGGTAGCGGCATCAACGCAGGTACCTTCGATGATGACGGCACATACTGGGTCGCAGGTGCGTCTGTATGGGGTAGTGGCCGTCTTTACAGCGTGAATTTAGACACGATTACTGCAACGCTAAAGCCTGCAAAAAACGTGACTCTGCAAGCCAAAACTATCTGGAACCCGGGACAAACATTCCGTACGGTTTCAGAGGACTTTGTTGCCATCCCAGGTGCGAAAGGGTATCTGTGGGGCCTGCAAAGTGGGTGGGCGCAAAGCGATGGAAGGAACAAACAGCGCGTTTTCTTGGAACGTATTAGCACGAGCGGTGGTGCCCCCCTGCGCGTGGATATTACCGATATGAAGATGCCTGATGGGCAGACCGTCGGTCAGTTTCTCAACATTACAGACCAAGCGCCTGTTTGGGGACAAGCATGGGTTGAAGAAGACGGATCGATTGCTTTCGGAAAGGGTGGCCGGTCTTCCGTGGACTCGAACACAACGGAAGTAATCAAAATTAAGGTCGGGAACCCGACGGCGAAGGCTCCAAATCTCCTAAAAGTCGAAGTAGTCGGCGCTCAAACTGCACCGTCCTCATACAATACTGACGGTGCATCGGCAAAGGCTCCTACGACGACACCAGAACCAATTGTTCCAGACGTCACCAAAGAAGCGATTGGACAGTCTGCGAAGAAGCAGGAAGACGGGACCTATATAGTAAAATACCAGGTAAATGTAACAAACCCAGGAAATCGCGAGGCTGCCTATAGTAAGGTAGTCGACACTCCAACGATGCCGACGGGGATTGTTGTGAAAAAGACTTCTTGGTCCTTGGTCGATGAATTCGGGAAATCGTATGCCACGACATTTCAAACTGGCCAAGGTCCGTTTGTGCTATCTGGCGGTGGAACGATACAGCCGAAGGGGCTCAATAGATTTGGTGCTACAAGTAATGGCATCCATCAATTTAATGTTGAAATGACAATCTCTCTCGATGCCTATACAGGAAACGAGACTGGAGATGAATGTGCACCCGGCAAATCGCTTTTCAACTCTGTACAAGTTGGGCCCAAGGAGGCGAAGGCCTGTGTGCCTCCGCCAGAAGTAGAGAAAAAAGCTCGGCTTGTGATTGCAAAGATTTCTTCCGATGCAGTTTCGCACGAGCTATTGAAGCCAGAAAACCGTCTAGACGGTGCTGAGTTTATACTTCAAAAACTGGACGAAAATGGCCAAGTCATCGGTAATGGAATCCCAATGATTTACGATAAGGAGAATCGAATCTTCAAGTCAGAAGAATTGGAGCCGGGTCACTATCAGCTCGTAGAGACTCGGTCGCCTCAAGACAGTCTGGGTGTTTACAATCTTCTTGTGAAGCCGATTGTGTTTTCGTTGTCGGTGGACAACGGGAATGTGACGATCGCGCTAGATGAAGATGCCAAAATTGTCGCGACGCAGGTCGATAAGGCGGTGGCACCGAGCTCCTGGCAGCTTACCTCCCAGGATGCGGTACTGACCGTTGCCAACGTCCGCCAGGGCAACCTGCCCAAGACTGGCGGAAACGGCCTGCAACTGCCGATCCTCCTCGGCGGTGCGCTCATCGCCGCTGGTGCGTTGGTGGGACGACGACGGGTCGTCGCTTAGTGGAGAGTGCGTCCTGAGCGCGTGACGTTACGAACAAGCTGACGGGGCTTGGCGCTGATCAACAGTGATCGGGGCCAAGCCCCTTCGGGACTTTGGAGTGCAATCGACCAATTGCCGACAAGTGGCGCTACGGTGTAATGTCTTCGCTCCCGGTTTGAAAGTGAACCGTCTGACTAGAAAGCAGATTTGGTCACGCGTGAATCGGATTCGACTTTGGGCTTGTGGCAGCTCGGTGAGCGGACAAGGGCAAAGCGACGGGCGAAGCCTTCTATCTGGTACCGTAGAAAACGTTAGCCTCGAGGCTACCGGCTCTAAAAGGATTGCTTTTAGTTGCGTCAAGGTCTCTCGGGGTGCTTGTTTTTAGGGGGGCATCGGGGGAGATTGAACATGCCCCTTTTGAGGCTTATGGGAGGCCGCGCTCAGAGGAGATTGTGTTCTTTGGGTTGGTGGGGCCGTCGTCGATAAGGAAGACCTGCACCCGTGGCGATGGTGACTCTCAAATTACGAGCCTTGCCCTCGACCTCTTGTGTGTGTACATTGTGAGTACAAGGGTTTTGGGAGGTTGAAATGGCTGTGAAAGATAGACGGCTGAATCTGCGTACATCGTCAGTGCAGGAGGAGTGCCTGCGGCGTGCGGCTGAGGTGACGAATTCCTCGGTATCGCAGTTTGTGCTTGAGAGCGCTGTTGAGCGCGCTGCCAGAGTGCTTGCTGATCAGCGGCTCTTCGTGTTGGGGATGGACGATTTTTCTCGTGTGGAGGAGTTGCTTGCTCAGCCTGCCGACTTTTCACGGCTAGGTACGCTTTTTGCGGAGGAAACTCCTTTTGGCAAGGAGTTCAGCTTTGGAAGCTGATGGGATTCTTCACCCGCCACGTCGGTTGGAGAAGTCGGATAATCGGGCTGAGTTTCGGTGCGGGGAGGCGTCGCTTGATACGTGGTTTCACCGCTACGCGATGCAAAACCAGCGTGCCAACAACTGTGCGGTGTATGTATCAACGTGGAATGAGCGGGTCGTTGGCTACTATGCGGTGTGTACCGGGGGTATCGTCGCTAAGGTGGCGCCGGAGCGTTTTGCGAAGGGGCGGCCGGATCCTATTCCGGTGATCATCCTTGCACGGCTTGCGGTTGACCAGAATGCTCAGGGGAAAGGCGTTGGCAAGGCGCTGCTGCGCGATGCGCTGGAGCGCTGTTTTACCGTTGCCGTTGAAGTCGGTGCCGCGGCGGTAGTTGTGCACGCGCTGGACGAGCGGGCGAAGCAGTTCTACATGCAGCACGCTGGTTTTCAGGAGATGCCGGGGCAGCCGCTGCATCTTCTGCTGTCGGTGAAGGGGATTGAGCGGTACATGGCGTGATGGGGGCTGAGGCAGGTTTTCGCCGACCAGCTGTTAGGACTACGCATTTAGTAACGTGGTGTTCCCCTCACTCGGGCGGGTTGTGCACAACTAGAGCCAAAAACTGCAGATACCAACTACGCTGTTTTGGGAGCCGACTCCCACGTCTTGGACGAACCGAATGCTTTGCCTCGGCCAGCTGCAAGTAGTGGTGTCTGGGTGCTCGCAAAACGGAAAATGTACAAAGGGGAACACACGTCGACTACGCCTGACGTGTTGCTTATTTGGAGTAATAAGTAATAGTGCTAGTGCTAATACTGGGGGTGGCACATGGGCGATCTCAATCAACATAGGAAATTTTTGTCCAAAAGTACTGAAGAGCGGTTGCCTTCTCAGCGGCTTAAGGTCAAGCTCCTAGTTTGTGGATTTCTCCTATTAATCGGTGTAATTGCTGGATACTATATTTGGTGTTCAGACCTATCATGGCCGTTTTATTTGTCAAGGGTATGCAAATATGTTTTTCCTAGCTTGACCCCAATAGTTGCAGCTATAGCGTTGATATCTGGGTTCAAGACTATTGAGCAGAAAAAAGAGTCAGATGATCGCACCGAGTACTACAAACAGCTGCAATGGGCAATTGACAACTCTCTTACCAACAACGCCCTCATGCGATTGCAGTCACCGAGTCTCATTAGGAGCGTTTTGACTTCGCGCAAAATCGCCGAAGAAGAAAAGGAAATCGCACAGGCAGCTGAAGATTACGCCAATGCTCTTGAGGCTCAACTGCGCAAGGAGTCGAGTAGTCCAGGAAACCTTACGCCAGGTGGGGGTCTCGCTTTTGCCGAACCGGAACGAAATAGGAGTGGAACAAACACAACTCTTCGTTCACTTGGGATAATCCCATATTCCGTTGGATTCATTTGTATTTTTGCGATGCTCCTGCCGGTGCTCATTTTGCACTACGATGACGAAGATGAGGGGAAGGAGAAACTCAAATGACGACACGCTATCCGCAGCGACGTAAAGACAAAGCGCACATTTCGTCAGTCGACCCTGAAATTGTTGCTGCCCTTTTGGAAGCTGCCGAAACTTCACGTCACCGCACAGATGAATTCATGGCACGTCGCTACCCTGAGGATCGTTCGAAAAATAGGTTTTGGAAATCGTATTTTCTGAAGAAGCGCGCGTAGCATTTTCGAACAACAACGTAGTGAGGAAATAGCCACCGCGGGGATGGCGGGTACCCCACGAAACGTCGCGCTGTTTTTGCCGATAACACCCTCCGGGCAGCTCGGATGTAGCCGTTGCGTCTGTCAGTAATCCAGTTCCTTAACGATGTTGCTGCTGGGTGCCGGCCGGTAAAGTGTGCTACCCAGTCGCAGACTTCGGGTGTGGTCATTTCTTCGCGGTGTTTGTCGATCGCGGACTCGCGGATGAAGGCCTTAGGATCTCAACCACTTTGTTTAACAGGTGACCCCAATTTGTGTATCTCCGCGCTGGAGGTTTCTAGGTCGTAGATGGCGTCGTCAATGAGGCGGGCTTATGCGCGGGGTGACTTGCGCTGTATAGCTATGCTTTGTTGCTGTGAAGTTCGGCCTCTAGCTCGGACCGGGAAAACCCTAAATGCTCGATGACTTCGTCGAGGCCCGTGCGGTTGCCTTGTCTCTGGCGACGCGAACCAGCGCCAGCGTTGCGTCCTGAAGCGTTTCTCGGTCGCGGAAAATCGTTCTACCTCGCAAGCGTCAACGACTTCGGAGACGAGTTTTCCGTGATACGACCAGGCAACCTGCGTGTGTTCCTCGGCAGGCGAAACGGTTCCAGTGTTGCCGTGCTGCGACGCTTCAGTAACCGTGCCCAAAAAACTATTTAGAAATCTATGTAGTTGCAACGGGGGTACGTTTGCGTGACAGGGCTTTGGCTGGCCTTCGGACTGAGGCGTGAGGAGACATCAATCTCACGAAAAGACGTCATCCTTAGGCATTAGCTCTAAAAACGGATTCTCTGAGGTCTTAAAAAGCTCTGGAGCCTAGGCGCCTCCAGGCGACAACGCTCCGGTAACCGGCCCGTCGTCACTCCAACATATCCTCTTTTGCCGCCATGAGCCATAGACGTGACCCACTAATAACAGCGTGATAGAGTTCCACATGCGAAACTAGGCAAAAAGAAAACCCGCCTCCGAGGAGAACGGGGAAACTATGTATCGGATTTTACACGATTGAAAAGGTTTGTCGAGACCGAACCAACACGAGGAACGGTTGTATCGACGACAGTGATTAGCATCTGCGGCCGGGCGAAAAATCTGGGCTAAAGCGTGCATGCCAGTCAACATGGCTTGGGGTGTTCGGTATTGCCGAACGTTCGCTAATGCCGAACGCTTTTTAGCTGGGGTGAGAGATCGTCGTGGCGGTGGGGTGGAAGCGAAAGCCGTAACGATCCGTGCTCAGCGAACTATCAGAAATAGGGGGCCGTGCAACAATGGTTCGAATGTCGCTTTTACACAGGAAGTTCAAAGAAACGGTGGAAGAATAGTTTGCGGTCACCTGTATGAACGCATTTCAGCAGCTTAAGTAGTATTTTATATTTTGTGGTGATGCGCTGGGGAAACTCGCCTGAACGTTTGCTGTCACGTCATGTATGTAAGGTACACGCGCCGGGTGCCCCTAATGTGAGGTGAATCATTCACGAAGCCTTGACGTGAGTTAAAAATACGTGCAAAATTAACGGCTAAGACACACCATCACGGTGTGCAACCTTAAGAAATGTAGACACACGGGCACCCGCCCACAATGTCAAGACCTGTAAGGGGTAAGTATGGATCTCGCAGTCATCACCGACGCGTTGAAGGACTTCAGCACCTTCTCCAGCAATATCGTCAAGTTGTTCCGCCTCATTCCGGACCTGTTTATCAACTTCGGCAAGCTGGGCGACAAAGCAACTGCCCTGCCGAAATAATCACGGCTTAACTCTCAACATCCCACTGATTTTAAACTCAAAGGAGTAAACTCATGCAGGCACTCGAGAACTGGGCGTTCCTCTCGTCTGACGCACACGTAGCAGGCGCACTTCTGACCATTCTGAAGCAGCTCGGCGAAGGCGCAGACGCCATCGTGAAGCTGATCGGTCTGGTTTCCTAAGACCCCCTGATACAAACCCCGCCACAAAATGTGGCGGGGTTTTCCCTTTTGGGAATGCGTGGGAAAACGGGGGTGGCGTCGATAAATAAAAACCAACAATCAGCGCCGATCCGGGGGCAATGGGGTTAAACTTGATACATGGCTGACCACAAGGATGACGAACTCCCAATGATCGACCTCGCCGCCGTAGAAGGCTGGATCGTCGACGACACCGATGAAGACGACCCGGCGCTGCTCATGCCGGACGGGACACCAATCGAAACCTGGCGCGAAAACTACCCCTACGAAGAACGCCTCAGCCGGAGCGAGTACGAAGAACAAAAGCGTGCCCTCCAGATTGAGCTGCTGAAGTGGCAGAACTGGACTAAAGACACTGGTCAGCGCCACATCATTATTTTTGAGGGTCGTGACGCAGCGGGTAAAGGCGGCACCATCAAACGCTTCAACGAGCACCTCAACCCGCGTGGTGCGCGCACCGTCGCCCTGGAAAAGCCGAGCCCGCGCGAATCCACCTCCTGGTACTTCCAGCGCTACATCCAACACTTCCCGGCAGCAGGCGAAATCGTGTTCTTCGACCGCTCGTGGTACAACCGCTCCGGCGTCGAACGCGTCATGGGCTTCTGCACCGAATCCCAACACGCCGAATTCCTCCGTGAAGTGCCGATGCTTGAGAACATGATCCTTGGCTCCGGCATCTCGCTGACCAAGTTCTGGTTCTCCGTCACCCAGAAAGAGCAGCGCACCCGCTTCGCCATCCGCCAGGTCGACCCCGTCCGCCAGTGGAAGCTCTCGCCAATGGACCTCGCGTCCCTGGACAAGTGGGATGACTACACCAACGCGAAGGAAGAGCAGTTCCGCTACACGGACACTGACGAGTCGCCGTGGATCACCATCAAGTCGAACGACAAGAAGCGCGCCCGCCTCAACGCGATGCGCTACATCCTGAGCAAGTTCGAATACACCAACAAGGATCATGATGTGGTGGGGACGCCGGATCCGCTGATTGTGAAGCGTGGGCGTGATCAGATCGGGGACTAGGGAGTAGGCCTATCTGGGAGGCAGCAACGGAAAGGGAGGACTTTCCGTTGCTGCTTTTCTGTTGTGAGCCGACAGTCTTCGGGGAAGGGGTAGTCGTCTCGCGCGGAGTCGGGATTTTGTGAACAGATTTGCAGATGGGGGTGCTGCAAGTCAGGGACTCGAGCCCCGAGTAGGCCGTCTGGTAGGCAAAGCCACGTTGCTAGGAAAACAAGGGGGAGGACGGATTGTCGGGGTTGGGGCTCATGCCCGAAAGGCGCAGGTCGGTGGTTGAAGGGCGTATTGGTGAGTCGCATCAGATGTGTGTGAGCGCGTTGTCCTGGCACCAAATTCCGTCGTGGGCGGAGCGCGACCTCGGGAAGCGTGGGCTCGAACCCCGGAAGGCGACGATCTTGGTGCACAGCCAACACACAGCTGCCTTTCGGCTGCTGCAGGATCAATTGTCTACCTCGTTGACCTGCGCTTTCTTAAGGCCCTGTAAGTGTTGCTGTCCCGCCCGTGGGGGGATATGATTGCGTTGTTTTTCATCCAAGAAGATCCAACAACATCCATTACAAACAGCTGGGCAGCCAATCGGCCGCAGCAAAAGGCGGTTTCATGACAACAGCGGGTTGGCCAGTACTTGGCGAACCGCCTCGGCTGCGACGAGCCACAGTGGCAGTAATCGTGTTCATGCTGCTCGCGCTGGTGACGGTGCTCGGAGGCCAAAACGTCGCGAGCGCAGCTGACGCCAACAGTCGCGTCAACATTGGGGACTGCTCCTTCCGTAAAGCCGATGGGGACGCCAAGAAGTGGGCGAACCAGATGTGTTGGATTGATGCGTCGGATATGGCGAAGCCGGGCACACACAATGTGACGAAGCACTTCGGGGATTACACCCTGACGTACACGGTCACGGTGGAGGCCTCGGATACGGGGACTGGGTCGAATAAAGGCAGTTTGTCGGCCGGGCAGCAGCCGCCGTGGAGCCGTGCGGCGTTCGGTAACCAGATTGCGGGCCAGTCGTTCTTTGTTGCGGAGACAGGCGCCACTGCGAATGACATCTTTCAGACGGAGAAGAACCGCTTCGTTCGGTTGTCGTTTCGGGATGTGAAGTTTACGTACCGGGGGCAGCCGCTGCCGTCGTTTCGCATGATGGTTGCGGACGCTGAGTCCACAGGCAGTGTGCTTGGCGGTGAGATGATCAGTGTAGACATCTCCAATTCGGGTGGCACGGGCACGGTGAACCCACCAATTAAGCTGACGCCGAAGGGCAGTCGTGAGGCGTGCCGTAAGACGTATGGGGCGGGCGTCGAGAGGAATCAGTGGCAGTGGGCCAACATGGGCGGCAAGAAGCGCGACTTCATCTGCGATAACGAATCCGGAGGCACCTACGGCACCTTCCTTGTTGGGTTGGATTCGCCGACGGCGTTTGAGATCGGCATTGCGTCGAACTCGGGTGGTTCCGCGAGGAACCCGGACCCCCGCGGTAACCAGGCGTTCGCGATGGCGATCGCGCTCAACCGCATCTCCACCCAGACAGGCAAGGAGCTAGGCACCGCGGACACGGTGGCGCAGGAGGCGTTCACAGGCGACGTAGACAAGCCTGTGACCAGGATTTTCACCCAGGACGGGCAGCAGCGCAACTGGATTGAGCCCGTCGCTGGCTCGAGCACCACGCCGGTGCTGCGCCGCCTGAACGCGGAGGGTGTGCCGGAAGATACTGTCGGGTTGCTGTCGACGATGAGTGGCAAGGAGCTGGCGTTTCGTCGCTACTCCCCGGAGTGGACCTGCAGCGCGATTTCCGCCGACGGCGATACGGACACCTTCATCTACGAGCCCGGTGCCAAGGCCGGGGACGCGCCGACGCGCCTGACCCACGACGGTGCGCCGCTGAGCCGGGCTGAGGCGGAGAGCCTGGGCATCTGGTTTAAGGAGAATCATGCCGAGGGCAGCGCGGAGGTGCAGTTCGCGAACAAGCAGAACCGCGAAATTAACTGCAACGTGCACTGGAAGTCTCGTTTCGCGCCGGCATCGCTGGAGCTGAACAAGCGCGTCACCGGCACGGCGAGCAACTACGCGGAGCTCAGCGGCAAGAAGTTCACCATCGCGTACTCGTGCGCGGCCCCGGCAGGGTTCCAAGCCGCGTACCCGGACGTGAAGCTTAGCGGGTCCCGCGAGGTCACCCCCGGCAGCCCCCAGCTTGTCGACGGCCTGCCAGTCGGCGCCACGTGCACCCTGAAGGAAACCGCGCCTCCGGCGGTGTCGGGCGCTGACCTGGACCTGCAGTGGGATGGTGTGCAGCACGGTGTGCCGAATCAAGGGGGCGTCGAGAAGAAGGTGACGCTGGCTGACAAGCTGCCTGTTGAGGCGGACAACCAGTACACCGCGCGGACCGCGACACTGCAGCTGCGCCACCTGGTGCAGGGCCCGGCGGCGACGGCCGCGCTGCAGAACCAAGCGTTTACGTTTGAGCTCAGCTGCCCGGCCACGAACGCGCCGGCGCGCCGGGTCACCGTGCGTGGCGACGCCCCGGCAACCCTGGATAACGTGCCACGCGGGCAGGACTGTGTGCTGCGCCCCGTCGAGGGGCTGACGGCTGAGCAGCAGAAGTACCTCACTCTGACCAGCAGGGACGCCACCGGCGCGACCCAGCAGCAGGACGGCCTGGCGCTCCGACTGCCAGCCGATGGTACGCAGCAGCCGGTTCCCGTGGAGATCCGCAGCACCTACGACTACCGCACCGAACAAGTAGAGGTGCACCAGGTGCTCACTGGCCCCGCGGCGACGCTCCCGGCCGTGACGCGGCAGGGCTTCACCGCCACCTACGCCTGCACGGCGCCCGACGCCACTAAGCGCGAAGGCACCCTCACTCTGCAGGACGGGCACGCCCTGATCCGGGATATCCCGGTGGGATCTACCTGCACGCTGACCCCGCAGGTGCCGACGCCCGCACCGCAGGACGGCCCGAATCAGACCTATGAGCTGCAGAACACGTCCGTGGAACCGCAGACGCTGACCGTCGGTGACGGCAAGGCGGAGGCGTTCACCATCAACCGCGCCTACGACTACAAGTACGGCACCGCGCAGCTCGCTAAGGCGGTCACCGCGAACGGCGTGCGCGGCCTGCCGGGGAATTACACGTTCAACTTCGCGTGCGGGAGCCGAAACGTCGTCGCCAATGGGCAGGTCACAGCGGTCAAGCTCGAGGGCGCCGCAACGGTCGCCCCCGGCGCGCCGGTCACGCTGAAGGTCGGGGACCCGCGTGTCGACGACGGCCCCGGCGGCACCATGCGCGTCCCCTACGGCAACACCTGTACCTTCACTGAGGATCGCCCACAGCTGCCCGGCGGCGTGAACTGGGACACCGACGTGGACAACGCGACGCTGACCATCACCGCCCCGACCAACACGGCTACGGTGAACAACACGTTCACCCCGACCGGCAACGGGCTGACGATCACGCAGCGCTACACCGGGGAGCAGGCGCTTTATCCGAAGGTGGGCGTCGATTATCAATTGACGTGCGGTGCGTTCCAGGCAGCCTTCCAGCCTGTCGACGGCGCTCAGCGCTCCTTCACCGCCGCTGAAATCCCGGCGGGCACCCAGTGCACTCTGGAACGACGCACCCCGCTGGACACTGAGCGCACCAACAGCCAGGGCGTGCGCTACCCGATCACGCACACCACCGTGGGCCACTACGCGCCGGGTGGCGAGCAGGCCACCGAGCTGGCGCCGGGCGTGGCATTCACGGTCGGGGAGCGCGCCACCCTGGCGGTGGAGGACGAGTTCGCCTACCAGCGAGCCACCATCACCGGCGTGAAGAACGTCCAGTTCGATCCGGCGACGAAGCACCTCATCGCGCCCGCGAAGCAGGAGGCGTGGCTGCAGAGGGAGTATCCGGCGTCGCTACGCTGTGTGCTGCCGGACGGTACCCCGGGCGCTTCCTTGCAGGCGATGGTGCGCAACGGCGTGGTGATTACCCAGGATGACCTGGTGGTTGGCAGTAGCTGTACTGTCGCCGAGAACCCGCTGACCCCGGAGCCGGGCATCCACATGGCGGCCACCACCACCGTCGATGGCAAGGCGGGCAACACGTTTACCGTGGCGAAAGCGGGCAACAAGGTGGAGTTCGTGAACACCTTCTCCCGCCACGTCACTGATGCCACGGTGCGGACGGAGGTCGAATTGCCGGGCCAGGCGCGTGCGGCGTACGAGGCCGCGGGCAACACGCTCGACGCGGCACTGCAAGCGCACCCGGTGACGGTGGTGTGCCGCGATGGCGACGCCGAGCTGCTACGGCGCAGCGCCACCGTGGACGGAGAGGGCACGGTTACCGTTCACGGCGTGCCCGTGGGTGCGGCCTGCACAGTGGAGCTCGGCGGGTATGCGCCGCTGCATCTGCAGGCGGACACGCAGGACGGTCCGCTGCAGGCGACGGTGGTGCCGGAGTCGGTGGACTGGTCAGTGAGCAGGGGTGACGCGACGCTCGCCACCGGCAAGCCACTCGAGCAGTCCAACGCCATGGCGCTCTCGCCAGCATTTGTGGTGGAGGAAGACGCCGCGCAGAACGCGGTGCGTGCGACGAGCCGATACGCCTACCAGACCGCGCCACTGACGCTGCGCAAAGACATCGAGGGCACGTCCGCGGACATGCGGCTGCTCAGCGGGGCGAATACGATGCGCTTCGCGCTGCAGTGCCGGGCACTCGGCACCGAACTCACCGACGTCCCCGGCGTGCCCCTGCAGCTGACTCCGGGCGACTTCACCGCCGTGGACGGCGGGCTGCGGTACATCTCTGACGGGGGCGCGGGCGCTGCGGTGCCTGTCGGCGCGCACTGCAGCCTGCGCGAAATCGCGATGGAGAACGTGCCCGCGCAACTGCGCGTGACCACCGCGCAGCCCAGCGCCGAAGCGGACGTCACGGCGAACGGCGCACAGCTGCACCTGGTGAACGAGGTGAGCCGCCGGACCACCAACCTGCAGGTGGCGATGCGCCAAACCGGGTACCTCGACGGCGCGGACCCCGCCGGTTACACCGGCCAGCTGGTGTGCAAGGACGGCGACGCCACCTTGTCCACCGCGCGTGTGCAGTTCGGCCTGGCGGACGTGCCCGAGCGGTCGCTGCCGCGCGAGGATGCCGTCCCGGTCACCGGGCTTCGCACCTTCGAGGTGCCTGCGGGCACCTCCTGCAGCCTGAACATGGATTCCGCAGGAGCCTTGAGCGCCCGCGGCGAGGTGGAGGTTGCCGCTGGTGACCGGCGCCCATACCTGGGCTTTGCTGCCTGGGAGCGTGGCGCATACAAGGGCCCTGCGACAACAGTCGACGAGGTTGCGCCGCAGGACGTGCGTTCCAAGGAGTACGAGTACTCCGTGGCCGTTCCCGCGGACGCGCCGGATGCCAACGCGGCGGTGGACCCGGCGGTGGTGGTTGGCGTGCAAGCACACCACCCGCGCGCCACGGTGGACGTTGCCTTCACCAAGCGGGCCGCGGGCGCCCCGGAGACTGACGGCGTCTATACGTTCACCGCGAACTGCGGCGACGGCCAGCGCGACCCCTTCGAGCTCCGAAGCGGTCAGACCCACCTGCTGCGTGGGGTGCCCGTCAACAGCGAGTGCACCGTGGAGGAACAACAGGCGGAAGGCACATACACGTTCGCGTTGACCTCCCAGGGCGCCAAGCTGGGGGAGGGCTACCTCACCGAGCTGGGAAGGCCATCGGTCGGATTCAAGGTGCTCGCTCCCGAGGCCACCGACACCAGCCGTGCCGGTGACGCCTGGGCCGCCACCGCGCTGAACAAGTTCGCCAGCGTGGCCCTGAGCAAGCACATCGCGGGCACCCCGCTGTCCAGCGTCACCAGCGTTGCCGACACCGCCCTGCTGCCCGACAACGCGACCACCATGGACATCACCTACGAGCTGACCAACACCGGCCAGTTCGACCTGTCCAACATGGTGCTTCGCGACCCAGCCCTGGCAGGCATGACGGTGCACACCCCCGCGGGCCCGCAGACCATCGGGGAGCAGGGCACCATCCCTGCCGCCGCGTGTGAGGCAACACGCGCCGCGCTGGCCCCGGGCCAGACCGCGACGTGCACCATCACGGTGGACATCCCCGCGGACGGCACGTTCCGTCACCGCGGCACCGCAACGCTGCAGGCGGCCACAGGCACCCTCGGGATGGTCAGCGCCGAATCCACATACGGGGCCCTGCGGTTGCCGTCGACCATCGGTTGGTTGTTGCCCGATACCGGCAGCACTACACTCGTGTGGATTCTGCTCCTTGGCCTGCTGATCTTCGGTTTCAGCGCCCGACGCTTCCTGACACAGACTTCAACCTCAACAACTCCAACAACAGAAAGTTAGACACCATGAAACACATCATTTCCCGTTCCGCACTCGCAATTTCCACCGCGGCGGCCGTCGCGTTTGTCGGCCCGGTGGGCGCTTCCATCGTTGCGACGATGCCAGCCGCCGTCGCCCAGGCGCAGGTCGACGTCAACCACGCCACCAAGCTGACCATCAAGAAGTACAAGGGCGAGCCGATCGGCGAAAACGGCAAACTCGACGACCTGAAGACGATCAAGGACGTCACCTTCAAGGTGGAGCGTATCGCCACCGCGCCGCTGAACACCGCGAAGGGTTGGGAAGACGTCGCCGCAGAAGGCGAGAAGAAGGTTTCCGATGTGCAGGCGGACCCGAACTTCACAGCGAAGGAAGTCGCCACGAACGCTGACGGCGAGGCCGTGTTCACGGACCTCGGCGTGGGCCTCTTCCGCGTCACCGAGCTGCGCGCCGAGGGCGCGAAGCACTCCGTGGCAACCCCGTTTCTGCTCACCCTCCCAGCATTCGAGAACGGCGAGGCGAAGTACGAGCGCACCATCAGCCCGAAGAACCAGATCCTCGAGCCGAAGAAGTCGCTCATCAGCGAAAACACCACCCTTGGTGACAAGGCCCGCTACCGTATCGACGCCCCCATCCCAGCATTCGGCCCGAACCCGGAAGGCGATCAACTGAGGGTCGTCGATACGCTGTCGGCGAACCTCAAGTGGACCCAGGCCGAGCACCCCGTGCTGGTGCAGGTGCTGAAGTCCGCCGACGATAAGGAGCCGGAGACGCTTGCCGTCGATACGCACTACACCGTGCCCGAAGCGGGCGGCAACACCATCAACGTGACGTTCACCAAGGACGGCCTGCAGAAGCTGCGCGAGCTGCGCGCCGCGAACCCGGGCCTGATCGTGCGCACCGAGTTCGACGCGACGCTGGTCGACCTGCCCGAGAACGGCACGATCGACAACACCGCGCAGGTGTACTACTCCAACGACGACAAGCCGCACAACACCACCCCAACCGACGACCCGGACGGTGGCGCCACGACACTGAACTTCGCCAATGTTGAGGTGACCAAGCTGCTGAACAAGCAGGCCAAGGAAGGCGAAAAGAACGGCGCCGGCGCCCAGTTCCAGATCTTTACCTGCACCAAGCAGAACGACGGCTCCTGGAAGGTCGAACAAGGCACCGCCGCGCAGCGCGTCGTCATTGACGGCAAGCCCGGAACGACCCTGACCGCCGATCAGACCGTCGCCGACGGCAAGAAGCACGCCGGTGCCGCCCAGGCGAAGGCCAAGGGCCTGAACCTGACCAAGAAGGACAACAAGTTCGCCGACTACTGCGCAGTAGAAACCAAGGGCGTGTCCGGCTACCTGAACAACCCGGAGCCACAGCCGCTAACCTACGACGAAGCCACGAAGACGCTCACCGGCAGCGTGAACAACGTGAAGGACAACCTGTTCGGCCGCCTGCCAGCAACCGGTGAGCGCACCATGCTCATCATCCTGGCGCTCGGCGTGGTGCTCTTCGGCGGCGGCGCTGTCTACCAGCTGCGCTCCCGCAAGGCATAAGTAGGACAGCAGTGAGCAACCCAGGGGCTGCGATGGCGGTGGCGCTGGCCGTAACGGTCGGCGTTGCCGGCGTCGGCATGCCCGTTTTCGGCCCACCCGCTGCGGTGGCTGCGGCACCGGGCAGCGTCACGGTGGACCTGCGCGCCGCCGCAGGTGTCGACGGCCTGGACACCATCGGGGAGCGCACCGTCACCGTCTCCCGCATCACCACCGTGGATATGAGCACCCAGGCGGGGCGTGAGGCGCTGACCTCTCTCGACGTGCCCCGGCTGCTGCGCACGCAGCCCGACACGTTCGTCGAAGTGGCCACCGCGCGCACCAGCGGCGGCCGCGTCACCCTCGATGGCCTGCAACCCGGCGCGTACCTGTTCACGCTGGGCGACAGTGAGGCGAAGGCGGCGTCACACGTCTTCTTCGCGCCCTTCGTGGTACCCGTGACGGAGGGGTCCGCACGCACCGTGGAGCCGAAAGCCCAGCACCTCAGTGTGGCGCTCGAGGCCAACCGCCAGCGCGTCCACCCAGGCGAGGACGTCACCTTTACCGTCCGCGGGGTGGCGCCCAACCCATCTGACGACGGCACCATCGGCCACTACGAGCTCATCCTCACGCTCGCCGGAAACCTGGAGTTCTCTGGGGAGCCTACGGTGCGCATCAACGGGGTGGCGCTCGGCCCGGGCGATGTCACCTTCCATCGCGAAGGCAACCGCCTGCGCGCAGTCCTGACCAAGTCTGGCCTGGCAAAACTCGCGCGCGCCCGAGCCACTGACGCCAGTACCACCGTCACGCTGGAGCAACACGCACGCGCCACCGCGGCAGGCACCGCAGGTGCCGACGCCACCCTGACCACCAACGGCATGGACCCCGAACGCAACCACGTCACCGTGGAGGCCACCCACGCCTACGTGCTCATCGAGGCACCCGCGCAGCAAGGCTCCTCTAAGGGGGATCGCCGCTGGCTGTGGGGCCTGCTTGGCCTGTTGCCGCTGATACCGCTGCTGCCAGGGTTGCCAGAGCAAGCAGGCTCATCGGGCCCGGCTGGACCGTCGCCTGCGGGCCCGCAGGGGACCTCGCCGAAGACACCAACACCAACAACTGAGGGGCAGCCCTCGCAGGACGGGCCGCGCGGCCGCGTCGACCAAGTCCTCGCCTACACAGGCGCCAACGTCATCTGGCTCGCACTGCTCGCCCTCGCCTTGATCGTTGCGGGATGGTTGCTGGCGCGTCGAAAAGAAGACGAGAACGAACAGTGAGCCAACCCAACCGCAAACGCGCCGGGAACCTCATCTCGCTCATCGGGCTGATCCTCGGCGCGCTCCTGCTGCTCTACCCAATCGTGGCCACACTCGCCACCAACGAACAACTCCGCCGCCAAGCCGACGCCTACAGCGAACACACCACCAACCTCAGCGCCGAAGAACGCGACGCCCAACTCGCCCGCGCCCGCGACTACAACCAACGCCTCCTCGCTACAGGCACGCACGCACGCCCACCCGCCCCAAACGACCCCGACATGCCCGACTACATGGCACAACTCAACCTGCCAGGCTCCGGGGGCATCATGGCGCGCATCCGCATCCCCGACATCGGCGTCGATCTGCCCGTCTACCACACCACCGCACCCCACGTCCTCTACGACGGCGCAGGCCACATGTTTGGCTCCACCCTCCCCGTCGGCGGCGACGGCACCAACGCCGTCATCACTGCCCACACCGGCATGGTCAACGCCGCCATGTTCGACGCCCTCCCAACCCTCAAAACCGGTCAAGACATCTACATTGATGTGATGGGGCAACGGCTGCGCTACCAAATGGTCGACCGCGAAGTCGTGAAACCGGACCAGTACCAGGCCGTACGCTATCAACCAGGGGAGGACCGCCTCACCCTGATCACGTGCACCCCCTACGGGCTCAACACCGACAGGCTGCTCGTCCACGCTATTCGCGTACCCCTCGACCCCGACGCCCCCGAACCACGCGTCACCGGCCTGGGCATCAGCTGGTGGATGATCCTCGTAGCACTGATCGTGCTGGTGGTGTTGCTACTGATTCTGTACAGGCGGTGGAAGCGTCGGCGGGACGCTGCCGAGGAGTAGCTGGGAGTTAGCTGGGCACCACGATCCGCGGCGACGGGCTGGTGACCTGGGGAAACGCCCCGGGTGTGCGTTGGGAGTCGGGAATTTGGTGCAGTAGCATTCGAGCCTGCCACCTAGGGGGGTGCGTCTTTTGGCACTGCGGTCCGAAGGTGACCCCGAGCAGGCCAGGCAAAAACTACAAAATCGCCTGCGACAGCTTCCGGAGGTTCTTGAGCTGCTTGTGGTTGGCGGCGTCGAGGGCGCGTTCCTCGGCGGCGGCCACTTCTTCAGCGAGTTTGGTCAGGGCCTTGCCGCCCTTCTTGGTGGCAGTCACGATTTGGCGGCGGCGGTCCTTCGGGTCGCGTTCGCGTTTGACCCACGCGTGCTTCTCCAGGCAGTCGATGAGGCGGACCATGTCGGAGGCGTCGATGGCGAGGAGTTCGGAAAGCTGTGATTGGGAGCGTGCTTGCTCGGATACGCAGCTGAGTACCCAGAACTCGCGCATGGAGGAGTCGTGCTTCGCCAGTGTGCGCTCCACCTCGTCTTTGGTGTGCCTGCGCACGCGTTCGATCTGGAACGATGGCGAAGTAGTCAGCGCCTCTGGGAGTTCAATCGTGGCCATAAGTCCCAGAGTATCGGGCTGCTGGCCAGGAATGAAACCGTGCTACTCGGTGGGTAGTCCGTTGGCGATCCACTCCATGGTGCCGCCCTCCACGTTGATGGGTTCCCAGCCGTGCACCTGCTCGAGGTAGTCGCATGCGCGCGACGAGCGTCCTCCGGAGCGGCAGATAACGTAGATGTCCTGGTCGGGGTCGATTTTGTCGGTAAGGGTGGTCAGTTCGCTCAGTGGCAGGTTGGTGGCGCCTACTGCGTGGACTTCGGCGTACTCTTCGGGTTCGCGGACGTCGATAAGCTGGGCGTTTTCGGGGACTTTGTTGACGTTGATGGATTGCATGTGCGCGATTGTAGCGGAAGTGTCGGGTGCGTCGGCTACGATTTCCACTATGCGCACGCCTTCTCGAACTCGACCGCCTCAGTGGGTGTTTTGGCTGCGCCGAATAGTGGCGTTAGTGCTGCTCGTGGTGCTCGTCTCGCTGCCAGCAAGGTGTGGCAAGGAGGAGCCTGCGCCTGCGCCCGAGCCTCCAGCAGAGGATCCTGCAGCGCTTGGTCAGTCGCAGCCGCTCGAGATGTTTATCCCCTCGGTGGGGCTCCGCGCGCAGTTCGAGGACGGCCCGTGCCGCGTGCGCGCCGACGCGCTGGACCCCGCCACATTAGATAAGGCGTGCGTCTATACCGCGTCGGATAGGCCGTACTCGCTGCCGGGGCCGGATGCTGAGGACCTGGTGGTCGTCGCGGGTCACACGGGTGCAGGGGTGCACGGGGTCTTTGACCAGCTTTTCGACGGCTCCTCCGACCACCACACCATCCGCGTTGGGGACATGCTGTACCTGCGCACCGCCGACTCCGAGGCAGCTGGTGGGAAGTGGTTGTCGTACCGCGCGACTGACCTGCACGACCCGGTGAAAGAGGTCATGGCCAGCGATGTTGATATTTGGGGTGATGGGCCACGCCCGGGGCGCCTGCTCACGATCTCCTGTATTCAGCCGCGCAATATTTTGGCGGACTCGGTTCGCAACGCGGTGATTGGGTGGCAATTCGCGTCTGTGCTGGATGCGCCGCCGACCGATACGGGCGCAAAGTAACTGAAGTTTTTTGTGTAAACACTTGTGACTGGGGTGAAGTGCGTCTACAGTGGGGCTAAACCATGAAGTAAGACTTGAGACTTCATGTTGAGCAAAGGAGCCCCTAATGAAGCGCAACACCGTACTGGCCGCCGTCATGACCGGCGCGCTCGCAACCGCCATCGTTCCCATGGCCCAGGCGCAGGACATTCCGCTGCCGGCCGTGACCCACGACATCAACGGTGCCGAGTACTTCCTCACCCAGGACGGCACCCACTACGTGCCGGACCGCAACCTGGTCAACATCGCGTTTGACCAGCTCTCGGCGGCTGACCGCGAGCGCGCAGTGGACGTGGCGAAGGCGGCTGTCGCCGGGCTTATCGACGCCCCTGCGGCCGAAACCGCAGCCCCTGCAGCTCCCGCAACCGAAGCGACGACCCCCGTCGAGCAGCCAGCTCCGACCGGCGACCACCAGGACGTCCCATTCACCGCCGAAGACGTTGACCCGAACAACCCGGCACCGGCTGCAGCTGGCCTGATCGCGCTTCCGGCAGTGCTCGCGATTGGTGGTCTGACGTACTACCTCAACGCTGACGGCAAGACCTACGTCACCGACCTGGCCCGCATCAACGAGCCTCCAACCGACGCCGAGGTGAAGGACTCCAACGCGCTGCTGGCAGAAAACGCTGCTGAGGTGGCACGCCAGGGCCTGGCAACCTCCAAGGCTGCAGGTCAGGCGCCTGTTGAGGCGCAGCAGCAGGCTGCCCCGGCACAGGCTGCCTCGGCACAGTCCCCGGTGGCAGAGCAGCGCGGTATCGCGGCTGAGACCGGGTCGAACACCCTGGTGCGGGCGCTGTTTGCGTTGGTGGTGGCGTCGATAATTGGTGCAGCCGTCTTTGCATACGGACGCCGATTCCTCATATAGTAAACCTTTGTGAAAACTCGAAATGTCCTTGCTGCAGTCTGTACTTTCTCCCTGGTACTAGGGGGTACAGCGCCTGCGTACGCGCACGTTGATGTTCAGCCGAATGGCAGCGAATGCAAAGCGTTGAAGTCGCAGTTCAAGCGGGGGCAGCAACTGGACATTTCGCGGTTTACGTTCCCCGGCGCCGGCGAAACAGGAATCCACAACAACACTCTCTACCTGTACGACACGACCGGCCACCGCGCCGACATCCAGCGCGCCGCCGACCTGTGGGTCAAGGCCGTGCGCGACCGAGGCGGGTACCTGGATATCAAGTTCATCGACCACAAGACGCCCGAGGCCGTCAGCGTGCTCGTTGATCCAAGCCTGCCGGTGCTCGGCCGCGTGACCGGTGGTGGGCCGTCGCTCACCGTGCGGATTAGCCCGCAAATGTTCGCGTCCACAGTTGGCGCGACCAGCCGAATCATGACCATCGCGCACGAAATGGGCCACGCGATGGCACTCGCGCACAGCTGCGACGACCTGCTCATGGTCTCTGGTCGCTCGCGTAAGCCGGGACTTACCCCGCAGCCTCTCGACGCCGAAATCCTCATCCTGCGCAACAACCTGCGCCAGAAGCCGACGCCGACCCCGTCGCCGTCGCCTGTTCCCCCGCTGGTGACCACGACGACTTCGACGACGTCCGAGCGTCCGAAGCCGACGCCGACTACGTCCTCGTCTTCTTCGTCTTCGAGCCAGCCATCCTTCCCGGACCTGCCACCACTGCCCATGCCGACCATCCCGAGCGCCCAGCCGGTACCGACCCCGACGACCTCCGAGGCGCCCACCATCACGGTGACGATCACGCCGGAGACCACGACATCTACTTCCTCGTCGACCTCCTCGTCTGCCACGTCTTCCTCGGAAAAGCCTTCGACGAAGCCTTCGTCGAAGTCATCCCAGGCTCCGACTACCACCCGTATCGTCTTGCCGTCATACGTTGCGCCGCCGAAGCCTTCCACTGAGGCGGAAGGGCAGCACATCGTTGACCAGGCCGCAGCCGAGTTCAACGCTGCGGGTGTCGAGCTGCAGAACGCCTCCGACACGGTGGCGAAGATCCTTGCGGAGAACCGCTACAAGAACGCCGAGCGGGCACTCAAGGAGGCGCAGGACAACCTCGATAAGCTGCGCGAACAGCTGAAGCCAGAGACGTCGGCGACGACGCCAACCACGTCTGCCACGCCAACCACGAAGGCTTCGACTACGCAGACATCGACCACGTCCAGCTCGCCGTCTTCAAGCACGACGAGTACAACCGCGCCGGTAACCACCACCACGTCGACCACGCCGGTTTCTACCACGTCCGCGCCGCGGACAACCACTTCGGTAACCCCGACCGTGTCCGCAACCCCAACCACGTCGACGACTTCCGCGACGCGGACAACGCCGACGGTGGCGACGTCGACAAGTGCGGAGACCTCCACGTCGTCGCCTCGCTGCTGCCCGAACTGCGGTGCCACCCCGCCGCAATGCGACGCGCCGCTGTACGAGCCCGCCGTGAAGCCGCGCAGCGTTCAGGCCGCGCGCCTCGCGCTCGACGCCGCGAAACTCGACCACAAGGTCGCCGAGACCCGCATGAACATCATGCGACGCACGAACTACCCGCCGCTCATCAACGACGCGCAAGCCGACCTCGACCGCACCTTCTTCCGTGTCAACGAGGCGCAGGAGAACCTCGACGAGCTGCTGGCGAAGGAGCCGACGCCGAGCTCCTCAACCAGCTTGACGACGTCCCCTTCGTCCACCACCCCAACCACCTCGGAGACGCCAACCTCCACCTCGGAGGAGCCTTCGGCCTCGGCCTCGGCTTCTGCTTCGGTTTCAGTGGAGCCTTCGGTGGAGTCCACCACGCGGACACCCGAAACGACTTCGGTTGCTCCGTCGACCACTTCGGTTGAGCCTTCTACCTCGGTTAGCGTCGAAGTAACCACGCCGACGACTACGTCGACCACGTCGGAGCCGTCCGCGGAGCCTTCGACCTCGGAGGCACCGGAGCCGGAGCCGTCCGCGCCGCGGACAACCGAAACGACATCGGTCGCTCCGACGACTATCTCGACGGAACCTTCTACCTCGGTGAGCGTCGAAGCAACCACCACCGAGGCCACTACGACCACCCAGTCCACGACCGAGTCCGCCGCGCGGACAACTGAGCAGACTTCGGAGCCGGAGGTGGAGACGTCGACAAGTGAGCTCACACCCGAGCCAAGCGTTGGGGCGCCTGCTACCTGCGCGAAGGATGGCTCCTCAAGTGGATCCTCCGAGAACTGCGAGGGCAGCTCGAAGGCCGGCATCATCGCGGCGATCGTGGTGCCACTGCTGGCGCTGCTTGGCGCCGCGGCGTTCTGGGCGAAGGACCACCTCAAGTTCTAGCCAGTGCCAAAGGACGCACCCGCTTTTTCGTGACCTGGGGTTTTGCTGCCTCAGCGAGATGGAATTGCGTCCTTTGGCACTGAGGGTGGCTGGGGACGCACCAAAATCCCGCACTCACCCTAGGTGGCAGGCTGGTTGTGGGCCAAAACCCGAAGGAGGTCCGCACCCATGTCCCCGCACGATATTCCCCCGCTGATCCCCAAGCCACCAGAGAAGGATTGGGCAGATTACAACACCGACCCCGACCCCGGCAGGACTCGTAAACGTCGGCGTGCAAGCCTGCCATCTGCACGCGATGTGCTGGCGTTGCCGACTGTCACCCTTGCACCCG
>NZ_JAGPYU010000010.1:0-77376 GCF_024453945.1 Corynebacterium sp. CCUG 61414 | reverse complement strand
GCTGGACGCAGCTAAACACACACAAAATGTCCCTTATCGCGACACGCCGTAAAAACACACAAAATGTCCCTTAAGCCTTCCTCGGAAAGGGCCTTTGACCTGGTGCGCCATGACGGGTTCGAACCGCCGACCTACTGGGTGTAAACCAGTTGCTCTTCCAGCTGAGCTAACGGCGCGCTGGGTAGAGACTTTAACAAAGCTTCTACCGATCGCAAAATTAACAACAAACAGGCAGGTAAACGCCTATTTTGGTACACCGGCGGAGCGGAGGCAGGAGCCTTGCCATTCGCCGAAGCGGTCGGCGGTGGTTTGGACCAGGCCGGCGAGTTGGGCGGATTCGGAGATGACGCCGGGTTGTACGCCGCCGGGCTTGGAGGCGCCTGGGGTCATGAGCCAGATGCGGGCGTTGTCGTCGAGGTTGCGGGAGCAGTCGACGAGGACGTCGACAAGGTCACCGTCGTCTTCGCGGTACCAGAGCAGGATCATGTCGCAGAGGTCTTGTGCGTCTTCGTCGAGGAGTTGGTCGCCGATGCGGTCTTCGATCGCTTCGGAGATGGTTGCGTCGGCGTCGTCGTCCCAACCGATTTCTTGGACGATTTCGCCTTGATTGACCCCTAGTCGGTCAGCGTATGTATCGACACCGTTGGCGCCCAACGTTCTTATTCCTCCCAATGAGATGAGTGTTGTATGCAAATATGCCGTTTAGTTTACATCTGCGGGTTACACATTACCGGACAAATATGCGACGGCCTCCGGGGGCCCTCGAGTTTTGTGACGTTCAACGCAATTGGCTGAAACCACGTATCCTGTTTTGCAGGTTTTCATTCCCGCCTGTGCCTCGCTGGTTGCAGGCCCGAAACGTTAGGAGGACGTTCCTTGGCTGAACACAATAATGACTCCAACATCCCGTTGATCCGCGAGGGTGTCGCTTCGTATCTGCATGATACGGACCCGGAAGAGACCCAAGAATGGATTGACTCGTTTGATGGGATTCTGGACCAGTCCACGCCGGAGCGTGCTCGATTTTTGATGCTGCGCCTGTTGGAGCGGGCGTCGGCGAAGCGGGTGGATTTGCCTGCGTTGTCGTCGACGGATTTCGTGAATACGATTCCGACGAAGATGGAGCCGGAGTTCCCTGGTGATGAGCAGATTGAGAAGCGCTACCGCCGTTGGATGCGTTGGAACGCGGCGATCATGGTGCACCGCGCGCAGCGTCCGGGTGTGAAGGTTGGCGGCCATATTTCCTCGTATGCGTCGGCGGCGGCGTTGTATGAGGTTGGTTTTAATCACTTCTTCCACGGCAAGGACGCTGAGCAGGGCGGCGACCAGATTTTCTACCAGGGTCATGCTTCCCCGGGCATGTACGCGCGTGCGTTCCTGGAGGGTCGTCTGACTGAGGATGATCTGGATGGTTTCCGTCAGGAGCATTCGCGTCCGCAGGGTGGTCTGCCGTCGTACCCGCACCCACACGGTATGAAGGACTTCTGGGAGTTCCCGACGGTGTCGATGGGCTTGGGCCCAATGAACGCCATTTACCAGGCTCGCTTTAACAAGTACTTGCAGGATCGCGGTATTAAGGACACGGATCAGCAGCACGTGTGGGCGTTCCTCGGCGACGGCGAGATGGACGAGCCGGAGTCGCGCGGTCTACTGCACATGGCGTCGCTGTACGGCCTGGATAACTTGACCTTCGTGGTCAACTGCAACTTGCAGCGTCTCGACGGCCCCGTCCGCGGCAACGGCCAGATCATCCAGGAGCTGGAGGCCTTCTTCATTGGCGCTGGCTGGAATGTGATCAAGGTTGTGTGGGGCCGCGAGTGGGATGAGCTGCTGGAGAAGGACAAGGACGGTGCGCTGGTCCACGTCATGAATACCACTCCGGATGGTGATTACCAGACGTTTAAGGCCAATGATGGCGCGTTTGTGCGCGAGCACTTCTTCGGCCGCGACGAGCGGACGCTGAAGCTGGTCGAGGACATGTCGGATGAGGAGATCTGGGCGCTGCGCCGCGGCGGCCACGACTACCGCAAGATCTATGCGGCGTACAAGCGTGCGCTGGAGACCAAGGGCAAGCCGACGGTCATTTTGGCGCACACGATTAAGGGCTACGGCCTGGGCCACAACTTTGAGGGTCGTAACGCGACGCACCAGATGAAGAACCTCACGCTGGAGGACCTGAAGCGCTTCCGCGACAAGCAGGGCGTGCCGATCAGCGACGAGGAGCTGGAGAAGGATCCGTACCTGCCGCCGTACTACCACCCGGGCGAGGACGCTCCGGAGATCAAGTATTTGAAGGAGCGCCGCGAGGAGCTCGGCGGGTACCTGCCGGAGCGTCGTGTGAAGTTCACGCCGCTGGAGCAGCAGCAGGACTTCGAGAAGGCTTACAAGGCCATGTTCAAGGACTCGGGTAAGCAGGAAGTTGCCACGACGATGGCGCTGGTGCGTACGTTTAAGGCGTTGATGCGTGATAAGGAGATCGGGAAGCGAGTGGTGCCGATCATTCCGGATGAGGCGCGCACGTTCGGCCTGGACTCCTGGTTCCCTACCCTGAAGATTTACAACCCGCAGGGCCAGAACTACGTCCCAGTGGACCATGACCTGCAGCTGTCCTACCGCGAGGCGACGGACGGCCAGCTCCTGCACGAGGGCATCAACGAGGACGGTTCCTCGGCGTCCTTCATCGCGGCCGGTACGTCCTATGCGACGCACGGCGAGCCGATGATCCCGATGTACATCTTCTACTCGATGTTCGGTTTCCAGCGCACGGGCGACAACTTCTGGGCCGCTGGCGACCAGATGGCGCGCGGTTTCATCATCGGCGCGACTGCGGGACGCACCACCCTGTTTGGTGAGGGCTTGCAGCATATGGATGGTCATTCGCCGATTTTGGCGTCGACAAATCCGGCGGTGGTCACCTACGATCCTGCCTTTGCGTACGAGATGCCGTACCTGATTTCCAAGGGCATCGAGCGTATGTACGGCGACGGCCACGGCGAAGACGTGATGTACTACATCACCGTCTACAACGAGCCGACGCACCAGCCGGCGCGCCCAGAGAACCTCGACGTTGAGGGCCTGCACAAGGGCATCTACCTGTTCGACGAGGGCGAGAAGCACGAGCACAACGTGTCACTGCTGGCGTCCGGTATCGGTATGCAGCAGGCGCTTCGCGCGCAGAAGATCCTGCAGGAGGACTACAACGTGGGCGCCTCGGTGTACTCGGTGACCTCCTGGGTGGAGTGTGCGCGCGACGGTGCGCGTGTGGCCAACGAGCAGCTGCTGCACCCGGGTGAGGACGTCGGCGAGGCGTTCGTGACCCGTCAGCTGAAGCAGACGGAGGGCCCGTACGTTGCGACGTCCGACTTCGCCACGGACCTGCAGGAGCAGATCCGCCCGTACGTGCCAGGCCAGTACTTGGTGCTTGGTGCGGATGGGTTCGGTTTCTCGGATACGCGTGAGTCGGCACGCCGCTACTTCAATATTGACGCCGAGTCGATGGTGGTTGCGGCGCTGATGGGCCTGGCGAACGAGGGCAAGATCGAGATGGATGTTGCCGCGCAGGCCGCGAAGGACCTGAAGATCGACGACCCAACCGAAGCCTAAGGGCTAGCGCGGGAGGTACGGGGCGAGCGCCGGAATGTTCGGCGCCAACGCTGCGAACAGCGCCCCGACCACCGCGAGCGTAGAGAGCACCCCTAGCGTGATAACGAGCGCCCTCGAACCCGAGGAGCCGTTCGAGTCCGCTGGGGGTGTTTGCGGTTGCGTCGGCTCTGGCGGGTTGGGGCCGTCGTGGCTGATCCGGAGGAATGCGGTGCGGGTCGTGCCGTCTTCGAAGGTGGCGCGGACTTCGACGGTCGAGGGGGTGCGTGCGGCGTCGGTGGCGGTGCCGCTGACGGTGCCGGTGACGGGGTCGATGGAGAGGTCCCACCCGGCTGGTGGGTCGATGAGCTCGAACTTCGCGTCGGTGGGGAGTTCGACGCGATCGCGAAGGTTGAACGGCGTCGCTGTGAACGATGTGCCGTGGGCGACCTCGACTGGTTTGTAGACGGGTTCGTAGATCAGGCGCTGGTCGGCAACGAGCGAGACCGGCACGCTGATGTACTCCGTAGTCCCGTCTGGGTATTTCACACCGATGTCGAGTTTGCGGGTGTTTTCGCCGCGCTGGACGGTGGTGCAACTCGGTGCGTAGAGCTGCCCGGCTTCGACTTGGTCGCAGTTGAAGAACTGGAGGCGCACGACGAGGGTCGTGTCGTTTTCGATCGTGGCAACGATGGGCACCCCTTGCGTTTCTCCCCCGCCGGCGACCCAGAACGTTGTCCCCTCCGGCGCTCCGGTCGGGGTGAATCGGGTGCTCTCTGTGTAGAGCTGACCTGGGACCAGCGGTACGTAGCGGGGCTCGGTTTGGAAGCTCGGCTGGTAGCGGTCGGCGTCCTTCACATCAGCAGCCACCGCGTGCGGGGCGCAGGCGATGGCGCTGGTGGTAGCAACGCCGACGGCGAGCAGTTTGTAATTCATGGGTTACTTCACGTCTTCGGTAATGCGTTGGATGAGTCGGTTGATGGCGGTGCTGACGGCGCCGGGGGCATCGAGAGGCGGCATGTGGCCGCTTTCAGGCAGCACCTGCATGTAGGCGTGCGGCCAGATCTCGTGGAGTTTCGCGCTCTGGGACACTGGGGTGACGGCGTCGTGGTCGCCGACGAGGATGTAGCCGGGGATGGTGCTGAGCACCTCGCCGGCGTCGAGTTCCGAGTGGTGCAGCAGATCCTCGAAGTAGCCTGCGTAGGTTTCCAGCGGGGTTTCGCGGATCATGGCGGCGTGGAATTGCACCAGCTGGTAGCTCATCGGCCGGAAGTAGAACCCGAGCGCGAGGATCGGGGTGAGCATGTCGGTGACGACTTGCCGCACGCCTTCCGCGAAGTGCGGGGTCACGGCGACGACGCCTTCGATGAAGCGGCCGATCGGCCCTGCCAGGATCTGTGGCAGGCCTTGGACGGTAAAGGGTTCGACCGCGCTGGAGATCTGCACCGAGCCCGCGAGGTTGAATTCGTGGTGGTAGCGCCGCATCATCGAAAGCGAAATCGGTCCGCCGAGTGAGTGCCCGACCACGATGGCGGGTCCGCGCACGTTGCGCTCACGCATGACGGCGGCGACGTCGTCGGCGGCGGCGTCGATAGTTAAGAGATCGGGGTCGACTTTGCCGGTCTGCCCGTGCCCGCGCAGGTCAAGCAGCAGTTGGCGCACCCCGTGGCCTGCGACCGCTTCGGTTTGCAGGAAGAACTCTTCGGCGGCGATGTTGAAGCCGTGGACGTAGACGACGGTGACGGCGTCGGGATCCTCGGGGCCGAGTTCGTACCAGTGGATGTTGACGCGCTCTCCCCCGGCGTCGACGGTGAGCACGCCTTCGCGGTCCGGCTTGAGCCCGTATTCGCCGTCGCCGGTGTGCAACAGTTCGCGGGTTTCCACGAGCTGTCGGCGCGCTTTCGGCGTCAGCGATCGGAGGTAGGCAACTGTTTGCAGCATGCTTCCACCTTATTATGTGGGTATGGAACTCTCACAACGCTTAGATTTAAGCGCTCTCAAGCTTGACGACGCCCCCTCCGACCCCACCGCGAGCACCGAGGATGCCTCCGCGTTCGCTCAGCTCACGCGCCTTATTGAGCGCGTGACCGGCGAGGACACTGAAGCGCTCGACCGGGAGACCACGCTGGATGGGGCCGGGGTGGCGTCGTTAGATCGTATTGAGCTTGCGGTGCGCATCGAGCAAGAGCTTGGCGTGCCGATTGACGAGGAAACCTACCGGCAGCACTCGACGCTGGGTGAGCTCAGCGCCTACATTGAAGGGCACGAGGACTACAAAGGAGCGTAGCGTGACTATTTCCTATCTCACCGACATGGACGGCGTGCTGCACAAGGAAGGGCAGATGATTCCCGGCGCGGACGCCTTCATTCAGCGCCTGCACGATGAATCGATTCCGTTTATGGTGCTGACGAACAATTCGATGCAAACCCCGCGGGACCTCTCGGCGAAGCTGGTCCGGATGGGCTTGCAGATTGAGCCGGAGCGGATTTGGACGTCCGCCACGGCCACGGCGACGTTTTTGTCGCAGCAGGTCGGAGAGGGTTCGGCCTACGTGATTGGCGAGGCCGGGATGACCACTGCACTGCACGAGGCCGGGTGGATCCTGACAGACCAAGACCCAGACTTTGTGGTGCTGGGCGAGACGCGCACCTATTCCTTTGAGGCGATCACGACGGCCTGCAATCTGATTCTGAAGGGTGCGCGGTTCATCGGTACTAACCCGGATCTGACGGGCCCCGGCCCGAACGGCATTCTCCCGGCGACGGGCGCGGTGGCCGCGATGATTACGTCGGTCACGGGGATGGAGCCGTACTACGTGGGCAAGCCGAACCCGGTGATGATGCGCTCGGCGCTGAACAATATCGGCGCGCACTCGGAGCACACGGTAATGATTGGTGACCGGATGGATACGGACGTGAAGTCCGGCCTGGAGGCCGGCATGCGCACACTGCTGGTGCGCACGGGAATTTCGGATGACGCCGAGATCGCCCGCTACCCATACAGGCCAACGAAGGTGATCGATTCCGTTGCCCAGCTTGTGGACGTCATCACCGATCCTTTCGGCGACGGCGCGTACAGCTAGCCCTATCCTGCCGCTTCGATGCTGGCGCTGAAGCCGTACTCGGCGGCTAGCGTCGCGAGCGCGTCCGCGAAGCTGCGCGTGACGTCCGGGGTCGCGCGGAAAGTTTCGCGGCACTGGTAGGTGCCGGAGGCGTCGCGACGCCAGCGGGTGAACCAGGCGTCGTCCCAGAGTGCTTCCTGGTTGACTGGCGCGTCCGGGAGCATGAGCAGGAGCTCTTCGACGCGCATACGCGCTGCGGCGGGCATGTCCTGGATGCTCATGACGGAGGTCGTCGGCGCGGCGCAGACAGAGCGCCACGTACGCGGGGCAACGAGAGTTGTTGTCATTTGTGGGGACCCTTCTGTGTGTGACAGTGCGGCGCACGCGCCCGGTGACTAGCCGGTTCCGCGCCCGCTGACTAGGCGGGCGCATCTTCGTGCGAGACGAGGTTCGTCTTCCCCAACGGCCTCTCGCATCACTTTGCATGACACGAGACACACCGGGCAACCCTCAACAACTGGTTGATCCCCCTGTTTACTGAAGCTCTACTTGAGGGTCAGGGGGCTGCATCGCGGCTACCCCAGTGCCTTGACAGCGTCGAGCACCATGGACCAGAACCGCTCGGCGTCGAGCTTCGTGGCCACGGAGGTGTGGCAGTCGGCGGGCGCGGGGCTGCGGAAGTCCGCCACGGTGCGGCCGGTGGTGAGCAGGCCGTGCGTCTCGACGTCCACCGGTACCTTGACCGTCTCCACCACAGTTGGGTCGATGAGGTAGGCGACGCAGCACGGGTCGTGGACTGGCGGGTCGTCGAACCCCTGGGCGTCCTGGTAATTCTTCCGGAACGCACCGAAGAGCCCGACCACGAAGTCGCCGACATTCGTGCCCAGCGCAGCGAACTGCTCCTCGACCTCTTTGGTTGCCAGCGCCTGGTGCGTCAGATCAAGGCCAACCATGACGACGGGCCATTTCTCGTTGAAGACGATATGGGCGGCTTCAGGGTCGACGATGATGTTGAACTCCGCGCTTGGCGTCCAGTTGCCGGTGCCATACGCCCCACCCATCAGGACGACCTCCTTGACGCGCTCGACGATGCGCGGCTCCAGCCGGGCTGCAAGCGCGATGTTAGTCAGCGGGCCTGTAGGTACCAGGGTGACGGTCCCGGCGGGCTCGTTCATGATCGTGTCGATGATGAACTGCACACCGTGCGTCTCCTGCACCGACAGCGCCGGCTCGGGAAGCTCGAAGCCGTGGATTTCCATGCCGGTATCGCCGTGGATGCCCTCGGCGGTTTCTACCTCGCGCAGGATCGGGCGGGTCGCGCCCGCGTACAGCGGAACGTCCGTGAGCTTTGCCACGGTCAGCACCTGTGCCGTGTTACGCGTGACCTTCTCCAGCGTGTGGTTGCCACCGACGGTGGTCACGCCTAGGAGTTCAATGTTTGGGTTTCCGGCTGCGAGCAGGATGGCCACGGCGTCGTCGTGGCCTGGGTCGCAGTCGAGGATGATCTTGGTTGTCATTTACTGCACCTTCTTTCGTGCCGCGTCTTCTGCGGCGATCGTGTCCGGAAGCGATTCGGGGCGCGGGATGAGGAACGACGTACAGAACGCGCCAATGAGCAGGACTGCGCCCGCGATCATGCCGGCGCGGTAGCCGCCGTTCTGGTCGGCGAATGTGGCCACCACCGCGAAGATCACCGTGAAGGAGATCCCGGCGCCCAGGTTAAACGCGCCCGCGTTCAAGCCCGGCAGGTAGCCCTGGTTCGTCTTCGGCGCCAGCACCACGTGCAGCGACCCGAGCATGATGTTCGCGATACCCGCGTAGGTCACACCAGCGGCAACTGACAGCGCCAGCAGCAGGCCCTTCGTCGGGTTGGACACCACGAACGTGCCGAAGACCACCGACAGGAACGCACCGGCGATACCGATCTGCAGCATGAGCTTGTAGCCCACCCGCCCGGCACAGAACCCGGCGATCGGACCAAACACCAGGCCGGCCAGCGCGTACGGGGTCAGCGTCCACCAGGACACCACGCCCGCCGACATCCCCGGCCCGAACGTTTCGTCCTGAGCAAGGTTCGGGACCAGGCCGTTCATCACGGCGAAAATGCCGGTCATGGTCAGGGTGGTCGTCGTCAAGAGCGCCCACGTGCGCCGCTCCTTGAGCAGGTGCGGGGCGACCAGCGGGTGCTCCGTGGAGGACTCGATGCGCCAGAACACCACCAGCGCCACCGCGCCGACCGCGAGCAGAACAATAACCATGAACCAGTTCGCGGCGGCCAACGCACCGGCCTCGTTCAGCGCGGTCAGGATCGCGCCGACGGCCACGACCAGCGGGACCACACCCTTCCAGTCCATGGCGTAGCCGGCGTCGGACTTCGTCTCACGCACGCCGAAGTGCACGGCAAACACCGCCACGACCGCGAAGACGCCGATCACCCAGAACAGAGAGCGGAAGCCGAAGGCAGCTGTGAGCCAGCCGCCCATGATGGCGTCGATACCCGCGATACCACCGTTAATCGAGGTCAAGATGCCAATCAGCAGCGCGAACTGCTTCTCCTCGCGCACCTCCTGGCGCAGCATCACGGACGTCAGCGCGACCGTCGGCCCCGACACGCCCTGAATGACGCGCCCGATGAACAGCATGGTGACATTCGCCGCCAGCGCCGCAACCACCGAGCCAATCGCGGTGACCACCATCATGCCCACCAGCACTTTTCGACGCCCAATCAAATCTCCCCATCGTGGCATAAACAGGGAAAACAGGGCCGCAGCGGTAAAGAACGCGGTCTGCGTCAACCCGATCTGGGAGGTGGTGGCGTCGAGTTCGCGCTCCATCGTCGCCAGCGCGGGCGCCAGCATGGACGCGTTCAGCTGGAACGCGAAGACGGCGGTTAACAGGGCAAGCATGAGGGGCCAAACCTGGCCAGGCGGCAGGCGGTGGCCTGCTTCCGGGGGTGGCGTGTGTGTATCGTGCATGCCCCCGAGTCTAAAGCAGGGCGTTCCAGATGGCAGTGTTCGTTTCCTGCCACAAGGGCTTGGCCCACTCGCCGAACTGCTCGTCAGTGAGCGCGACCATGGCTTGGCCCTGCGCAACCCACAGATAGGTCCCCGCCATACCGAAGTGCCCCACCGTGTCGGCCGGCATGGTGTCCCCCGTCCAATGGGGGGACTTCTCCCCCTTAATCTCAAATCCGAGACCCCACGGGCATGGTTTTTGCATCCCGTAGCCTGGCACCACCCCACGCAAGTCCCCGAACTGGTTGCGGAACGCCTCCGCCACGGTGTCCGGGTGCAGCAGCGTGGGCTGCAGCAGTTCCGCAGCGAACTTGCTCAGGTCCGCGACGCTCGCGCGCGCCCCGTGGCCCGCGGAGCCTTCCAACACGGCGGTGTCCATCCCCAACGGTTCAAAGACACCTTCGTGCAGGTACTCCGGAAATGCGATGCCGGTGGTTTCCTCCACGAAGTCCGCAAGAATTTCGTAGCCAGCGGACGAGTAAATCCGCCGCTCCCCGACTGGCTTCTGCGGGCGCCTGCTATCGAAGCCGACGCCGCTGGCGTGCGACAGCAGGTGACGCACCGTGGAGCCATCCGGCCCGCACGGGGTGTCCAGCTCGAAGGCTCCCTCCTCCACCGCCAGCAGCACCCCGTACGCGGCGAGCAGTTTGGTCACGCTCGCCAGCTCGAACACCCGGTGCTGGTCCCCGTAGGTTTCTTCACACTTACCGACGAGCGCCGCCGCGCAGTGTTTCACCGGCCAGGACGCAAGGTGCTCTTCTAAAATCATGCCCACATGATAGCTACTTGCGCACCCACTCGACGCGCACTTCGTAGTCCTGCATCGCGGTGCCCTGCTTGAGCGCCTCCGCATGCGATGTCATGAGTTCCTCCACGCGCGTGTGCGCACGATCCAGCAGCCCCTCCTTGACCGCGCGGTCCGCCGCACGCGTCTTCTCCTCGGCGAGGAAGCCGGTGACGTCCTCCACCTTGACCTGGTTGAGCGGGTTCATCGACTGCTTGTACACCTGCACGCTCTTATCGTCGATCTCCGAGGAGGTCACGCTCACCTCCGGGACTCGCACCGTGATGGTCTGGGCGGCGTCGTCAATGTTGACGCCGATCGCCTCGACGTCCGCGATGCCCGCCTTGACGGTCCCGCTGTAGCTCAGCAGGAAGTTGCGCCCGGTCAGCGGCACTTTCACACCCGCGAGCTCAAGACCCTTATTGTCGTAGTTGCCCACGTTCGAGTACGCATACTCCTCAACCGAGAGTTCCCCCACCTGCCTAAACGACGCCCCTATCGACGCCTCACTGATTTCCTCCCGACCGACCTGCAGGCCGTTCGGGACCACAAACTTCAACACCGCAAACGCTGTAGCCAGCGCAACCACCAGCGCTGTGAGCACCAGCGCGCCTACTCGAAATCCTCTTTTTTCCACGCTGCAAGACTACAGCGACACGTTACCGCCCGATCTCATCGGGGGCACAGACCCGAATCTTGTCAACAAACTGCTGTGGCGCACCGCGGCCTCGCAGCGCGTCACCGTTGTAGCACGCGGAGTTCAGCCCGCGCTTCGACGTCCCATCCGGCAGCAGCGCCACCCAACGGTCTCCCTTGCGTTCAAACGGCACAATCCAGTCCGACTGCTTCTGCCCCGCCACGGCCCACTGGCCCTCGCAGTACATCACGGTCGTCCCCGTCACGCCTGGCCAGCCCGGCATCGCCGCATCAAAGGCCTGCGGAGAGCACTTATTTATCGACGCCCCTCCGAAGCCCAACGCCGCCAACCCCGGCACCGTCGACGACAACCCCGTCAGCCCAGCAACCACCTTCGGGTCCACGTTCGGGATCAACCCCTGCGACACCGCGAACGCAGCGCCCGCACCAACAGCGGCCAGGACACCAAGCGTGATCCCCGCAATTGCAGCCGGGCTCAGTTCCTCGCCGTCGGAGCTGCCGGAGCTACCGTCCTTCGTTGTCGTCTGCTGCGCCCCTTGCGTATTCTCCCCCGCCGAGTTCTCCTCCGACCACGCGACAGGCGCCTGGACGGCCGTCACGGACACAGCCGAAGCTACAGTGAGTGCAAGCAGTGAGTGTTTCATAGCGACTACCCTACAACCGCCCACCTTCCATGTCCACGAAACATGCCCCCACCTGGCGATTTTTCAATTTCCAACATCCGGGTTAAAGTATTGCTCGTTGCTTTCAAGCACATATTCCTCCATAGCTCAGTTGGCAGAGCATTCGACTGTTAATCGAAGGGTCACTGGTTCGAGCCCAGTTGGAGGAGCAACTACAACCCGAGGCGTTGCCTCGGGTTTTTGCGTTTCAGACTAGCGGGTCGGCAGACGGGCGGCCGGGGCGCCGCCCCCGTCGACATCCTCCCGTCGACCTACTCCGGTTGACCAATGCAGGTCAGCGTAAAATCGACAGAATAGCCCCAAATCATCTAAATCGTGCTGACCTGCGTTGGTCGACATTATGAGGTCGACCGGAACGCCCGAGCGTGCTCGCGATTATGAATTCCCGCTTTTTGCAGGTCCAAGAATCTCTATCACCAGAGGATCGATCTCCCTCTTGGCGCTCGTCAGCAGCGCAAGGCGTGCCAACCTTGTTTTCGCGTCATCGGTGTCCTGGAAAACAGTGCGCTCATCATTCGCGTACGGAAGCACGCGCCTACGTTGAAAGAAGCTAAACATCGATTTTCGGCACCAAGAGAAGTCAGCCCTGCATATCAACAGGTCGGGGCAGGAAAACGTTCCGAACTAGTCAGCAAGCCTCAAGCTCCCGACCTGTTACAGCTTGCGCACGGACTCGTGATTCACCGGTGAGTGAACCACTGGTAACGCTCATTCGCATCAGGTGTTTCAAAGTCACATCTAAAATCTGGCGGTCCTCTGTCTTCACATGGAATTGCGCCGCAATTTCGTCCACGGTGGGAAGGCGTCGGAGTGATAGAAGCTCAACACCCAAGACACAGTTCGAGTTATCAAAATCGATCACCACATGGGGATTCAACTCGCCAGAGTGTGAAACCTGGTGCCCAGAAAGTTCGATGTAGCCCACTTCTACTCCCTGCGATCGAGTTACCTGAATATGCATTCCCCAGTCACTCCTAAGGTCTTCTCGTAAATACGGTAATGACTTCCGTTGGATCCGAGTCATTAACGGCAACAACGCAAGCCACGCTACCCAAATCTCTTTCATACACAGTTCTGTCTGGCTCATTGCCTGGCTGAAACTAACCCGGCACATAGAACCAAGCCCGCCTACCATTCAGAGGTCACCGCGACGGTCGCGACGTCGCTTGAGGCCAGCTCCCAGGTCTGCTCGTCCGCAATAGGTGACTCCTTCCAAGGACATTCCATCAGAAAAAGCCATGGCGCCCGTCTCCGTCGACCCACTCAAGTTGAGCAACCTTGGTCGGAACAACGCACGGACTCTAACAACCTAACGCACGAATTCAGGTTTTTCCTATGCTTATGACATACTTTACACATGAGAAAAACAACCATCGCAGCAGCGCTGACCTGCGCGTTAGCACTCAGCATCTCAGCACCGGCACACGCCACCCCTGCAACCCCAGTCCCGGCAACCACCACGACCTCGCCTTCCAAACCGGAGACTCCATCAGAGGGGCTTTCCGACGGAGCCATCGCCGCCATCGCTGTCACAAGCATTCTCACCGTTTTAGGCATCGGCGCCGGCGCCGCTTTTTGGGCAGTTCAGCAACGGATTATCCCGAATCCGTTGCCGGGCATTATTCCTGGACCACCAGCGAAGAAACAAGCCCAGAACCCAGCTCCTGCTCCTGCTCCTGCTCCAAAGCCCGCACCGAAGCCAGCCCCGGCACCGAAGCCAGCGCCCCGCCCTGCCCCGGCTCCAGCACCGGCGCCGAAACCTGCCCCACAGCCAGCACCTGCACGTAGCGGCAAGCTGCCAGCGAATGGTTATTACGCCAATTGCGCCGCCGCGCGCAGTGCGGGAGTAGCTCCGATCTATAGCCACGAACCTGGATACCGCTCGAAGCTCGACCGTGACGGTGACGGTGTCGCCTGCGAGTAACCCTCTGCAAACGGCTTTAACTAAGCCAGACCCTATGAGGAAGAGTGACAGGACCTTGGCTTCCGACCGTCCTGCCACTCTCCATTATTTGCGTCCTTAACCGGCGTTACACCAGATTTCGCTTCTACTCGAACGACAAGCGCCCGCAGCAAAAGCAATTCTGTTCACAAAATCCCGAGTCAGCTTTCGACGACACCTTCCACCCCACCGCGCCCATCGCACCCACCGCTTCCCACCACTCCCATCCCAACCAAGACCAGACCGTCCCCGCTATACTGCTTCAAATGTCCAGAAGTTCGCATCGTGTCACGCTCGCGGATATCGCGAAGCATCTCGGCGTCTCCACTGCCACGGTAAGTCTCGCGCTCAACGGCAAACCCGGTTCGCGCATTCCGGAAGAGACAGTGCGGAAGGTCCGGGAGGCGGCCCGCGAGCTGGGCTACCGCCCAAACACCTTGGCGCGGGCGCTCAAGACTGGACGCACGCACACGATTGGTTTCCTCTCCGACGAGGTCACAACTACCCGTTTCGCGTCCCCGATGATCACGGGCATCGTGGACGAGGCTGAGCAGCTGCGCCACGCGGTGATGATGGCGGAGACCGGCCACCGTTCGGATCGGTTTGCTCCGGCGTTGCGTACGTTGGAGTCGCGGAACGTGGATGGTGTTGTGGTCGGGTTGATGGCCTCGCGCGAACTCGACTTGCCGAAGACGAACTTGCCGCTCGTGATCTGCAACGGACAAGCGGGTGATCTTCCTGCGATTTTGCCCGACGACTATGCGGCGGGCAGGGACGCGATTGAGTATTTGGTAGCGCGGGGGCACCGTTCGATTGCGTTGATCGGCAGGTTCCCAGAAACCGAGACGCCTTCGTTCAGCATCAGCGAGCGCATGCGCGGTATCGACGCCGCCCTGGCGCATCACGGGATCCGTCTGCACGCGGAGGGCCACGCGTCGGTTTGGGAGCCGGCGTCGGGGTATGCGCGGATGTCGGAAATTCTTGACGACGATCCAGCAAACTACCCCACCGCGGTCCTCGCTGCGAATGATCGTTTGGCGTTGGGTGTGTATCAGGCGATGCAGGACGCGGGGTTGGATGTGGCGTCGACAATTTCGGTGTTGTCCTTTGATGATGAGGATTTGGCGGCGTTGGTGCGGCCGGGGTTGACGACGTTCCGGCTTCCGTATCAGGAGATGGGTGCGCGGGCGGCCCGCATGCTGGTTGACCTTCTGTCCGGCGAACAGCCCGAAGCCGAGAATCCCACATTGCTCCCCCTGAACGTGGTTGAGCGTGGGAGCGTTTCCCAAGCTCGCTAAATCGTTTTAGCAACTTCCCCACCTTTCACACACCCCCGACGTACTATGTGCTTAAAGGTTTAAGCAGGGTCACTGCAAGGACCGAGAGTGAACAGCTAACCACGCGCACCTGCACATATCCCTGCGAAGCCATTGTCGTGCCCGGTTACCCCCGGGCCTCACAGAAAGGACATTCGGCGATGGAGATGCTTCGATCGCAGTTTTCAAACCCCGCGTACCGCTTCGGATCCGCCACGATTTTCTTGTTCTTCGCAGCGTGGGGAATCTGGTGGTCCTTCTACCAGATCTGGCTCACGTCTGAGGCTGGCGGTCTGCAGCTCAACGGCGCGCAGGTAGGTACCGTGTACGCCATCCAGGGCGCGATCACGATGGCGCTGATGCTGGTGTACGGCGTGCTTCAGGACAAGCTGGACCTGAAGCGCCCGCTGACCATTTTCATCGGCGCGAGCGCAACCCTCATCGGGCCGTTCACGCAGTTCATTTACCACCCGTTGCTGCGCGACCACTTCATCGTCGGCGCAATCCTGGGCAGCGTGGTGCTCTCGGCCGGGTTTGTGGCTGGCGCCGGACTGCTGGAGGCGTTCGTGGAGAGGATGGCAAACCGCACCGGCTTTGAGTACGGCCAGGCCCGCATGTGGGGTTCGTTTGCCTACGCGATCGTCGCGTTGCTTGCGGGTATCTTCTTCACCATCAACCCGATGCTGAACTTCTGGATCGGTTCCGCGCTCGGCGCGCTGCTGCTGTGCACGCAGCTGTTCTGGCACCCGAAGGGCACGGCACAGGAGGCCTCGATTGAGGAGGTCACGGCGAAGACCCCGCCGGTCTCCGAGATGCTCGGCCTGCTCAAGGACAGCCACGTGTGGAAGGTCATCGTGATTGTGTTGCTGTCCTGGACGTTCTACACCGTGTTTGACCAGCAGATGTTCCCGGACTTCTACACGTCCCTGTTTAGTTCGCCGGAGGTCGGCCAGCGTGCGTACGGCACGTTGAACTCGGTGCAGGTCTTCCTTGAGGCAATCATGATGGGCCTCATCCCGCTGTTGATGCGCAAGGTGGGCGCCCGCAATACGTTGCTGCTGGGTATCGGCGTCATGTTCGTCCGTATCTTCCTGTGCGCGGCGTTCGGAGGCCCGGTGTTGATCAGTATTGCGAAGATGCTGCACGCGTTTGAGGTTCCGCTGTGCATCCTGGCTATCTTCAAGTACTTCGCTATCCACTTCAACAAGGCACTCTCCGCGACCCTGTACCTGGTGGCATTCCAGCTGACTGCGCAGCTCGGCAACGTGATTCTGTCGACCCCGCTGGGCTCGCTCCGTGACCAGATTGGTTACCAGCCAACGTTCTTCGTCATCTCCGGCGTGGTCTTCGTCGCTGGCCTCATTGCGGTCTTCGCGCTCAAGCGCGACGACGAAGCCGTGGTCAACCCCGAGGAAATCCCAACCCGCTAGCCCGCAACGTTTTTAGAAAGGTTTCATCATGCAACCCCTCCGCCACACCAACGACCGCTGGTACCCCTCGTTCCACGTCGCAGCCCCTGGTGGCTGGATCAATGACCCGAATGGCCTCTGCTTTTTCGACGGCCGGTTCCACGCTTTCTTCCAGCATCACCCGTACAGCCCGGCGTGGGGCCCGATGCACTGGGGCCATGCCTCCTCTGCGGACCTGCTCGAGTGGCGCGAAGAGCCTATCGCGCTAGCTCCGGGCGAGCCAGGTTCCGACGACGCCGACGGCATCTGGTCCGGTTCCGCTGTAGTCCACGACGGCACGCTGTATGCGTTCTATACGGGCAACCGCTGGGTCAACGGCGTCGATGATAAAGACGGCAAGTTCCAGACCCAGATGCTGGCCACCTCTACCGATGGCGTCCACTTTGAGAAGCACGGCGCCGTGGTCCCGCCCGTCAAGGCGGACGCGCGCGACCCGAAGGTGTTCTCCCACGACGGCCGCTGGTACATGACCATCGGCGCAGAAGTCGACGGTCGCGGCCACGTACTGCTCTACACTTCTGAGGACCTCTACAACTGGTCCGAGGCCGGCTCCCTCTTCATCGACCCAGACCCGAACGTCTTCATGGTCGAGTGCCCCGATTTCTTCTTCCTCGACGGCAAGTGGGTGCTCATCTACGGCCCGATGGTGCGCACGCCGATCCGCTCCGGGTATGCGCTACGCAATGGCCACAACGTTGGTTACGTCGTGGGGTCGTGGGAGCCCGGCGCGCAGTTCGTGCCCGAAACCGACTTCCGGCTTCTCGACTGGGGCCACCACTTCTACGCCACTCAGTCTTTCGCCGCCCCCAACAATCGCCGCCTGGCGTTCGGCTGGATGGGCGAGTTCGCTCACCCGCTCGCCTCGCGCGAGGACGGCTGGTCCGGCCAGCTCAGCCTCCCCCGGGAGCTCTCGCTTAGCGACGCCCTCACGCTCCACTGCGCGCCCGCCCCCGAAATCGCCGAGCTTTTCGGCCCCGCCGAGACGCACGACGCCACCCTCCAAGCAGGCGAAACAACCACCCTTGCCCCACTCGAGGAGGCATGGCTGCGCGTCACCCCCGACCTGGAGCAGCTCGTCCCGCTGCAGACAAACACCTGCGAGCAGGTGGTCCTCCACCTCATTCGTGACGACGCCCGCTGCGCCCACATCGTGTTCGACACCCTCGCCGAGCGCATCCACCTAGTACTTGCGCGGGGCAACGGCGCCGGCAGCGGTTACCGTTCCATGCCTTGGACCCCGGGCGATGCCTTGGACATCTACTTAGACCGTGGCTCCATCGAGCTGTTCACCGCGGACGCCACGGAGACGCTCTCTTCCCTCGACTTCCTCGGTGAGGGGCCTCGCACCGTGGAAATCGAGTCCGTGGCGGGCCCCGTCGGCGTCAACGTAGAAGTGCGCCCGCTGAAGCGAGATTAACCCCGCCCGCAGCAGACGCAATTCTGTTCACAAAATCCCGACTATTCCCGCAAGCCCCCGTCCCCCAGCGCTACTTCGCCACGAAGTAGCGCTGCTTGTTCACAAACTCGTCCATCCCGAGCGGCCCGAGCTCGCGACCGAAGCCGGAGTTCTTCACGCCGCCGAACGGCAGCCCCGCACCGCGGGCCTGCGGGATGTTGACGTGGATCATGCCGGTGACAACTTGGTTGGCCACCTTCTTGGCGCGCTCCTCGTCGGTGGAGAACACCGCGCCGCCGAGTCCGTAGCGGGAGTTGTTGGCCAGCTCCACGGCTTCCTCGTCGGAGGACACCTTGTAGATCTCCACGACCGGGCCGAAGAACTCCTCGTAGTAGGAGTCGGAGCCGACCGGAATGTCGGTGATGACGGCCGGGGTGAAGTATGCGCCTTCCCCGGTGAGCTCGCCTCCGCAGTGGAGGGTGGCGCCGGCCTCGACGGCTGCGGCGACCTGGTCGCGCAGCGTTTCGGCGGCCTCCCGGGAGGACAGCGGGTAGTAGTGGCCGCGCTCCGGCGTGAACGGGTCGCCCTGACGCAGGGCGGACACGGCGTCCACCATCTTGGAAACGAACTCATCGTAGATGTCGTCCATGACGATGATGCGCTTGTTGGAGGTGCACGCCTGGCCGACGTTGCCCATGCGCTTCTTCAGCGCAGTGCGCACTTCACGATCAATATCGTCCGTATCCAGGACGATATACGCGTCAGTACCGCCAAGCTCCAGCAGGGCCTTCTTCAGGTTGGCGCCTGCCGCCTTCGCTACGGCCTTGCCTGCGCCCTCGGAACCGGTGAGCGATACGCCTTGCACGCGTGGGTCCGCGAGCAGGTCTTCGATCTGAGTGTGGCTGATGCGACGGTAGTTGAATACACCTTCGGGCACGCCGGCGTCGTCGAAAATCTGCTGGATCGCTTCGGCGGAGCGCGGGCAGATGGACGCATGCTTCAGGATGATGGTGTTGCCCGCCATCAGCGTCGGCGCCGCAAAGCGCGCGACTTGGTAGTACGGGAAGTTCCACGGCATCACGCCGACGATCACGCCAAGTGGCACTTTGCGGATCACGATGTCCCCACCGTCGTGCGGCAGCGGTTCGTCCGCGCCGAATTCGGCGCCGTGGTCTGCGTAGTAGTTGCAAATTTCCACGCATTCGCTGACTTCCCCGTCGCCTTGGTCAATGGCCTTACCCATCTCCTCGGCGATGATTTTCACGAGGGTGTCGCGGCGCTCGTCGAAAAGCTGGGCAACTTTGCGCAGGTATGCGGCGCGTTCCTCGTAGCTGAGGGCACTCCATGTCTTGTACGCAGCGTCGGCGCGCTGAAGGGTGTCCTGCAGCTCCTGGTCGGTGGTCTGCTCAAACGTTGCGACGATCTCATTCGTCGCCGGATTTTGTACTCGATATGTCGTAGCCATGGCCCCACGCTACAGCCTCTTCCCGCTTTTCGACGCCCATTCACCCACCTTTACGCCAGTTCCCAGACTGGGCCAACCGCAGATTTCCCTTGTTCCCTATCATGCGCTAGAGTGTCTTTCGCACCAAGTGCGTATTCCTCCATAGCTCAGTTGGCAGAGCATTCGACTGTTAATCGAAGGGTCACTGGTTCGAGCCCAGTTGGAGGAGCAAAGCGAAAGGCCCGAGGTTTCCGCATCCTCGGGCCTTTCGCTTGCCCTGGTAGTATTCACCTATATAGTTCACGGCATACTTGAGGAGGGCTCATGGCAACTTCGATCGATGTCGCCCAGTATATCTACAACAAAATGGGCTGGATGGACGCATGGAAGCTAGCCAAGCTCACTTACTACGTGCAGGCATGGAGTCTAGGCTGGTTTGGAAAACCGCTGTTCGCGGAAGAATTTCAGGCCTGGGCAGACGGTCCAGTTGAGCCAAAGCTTCATGCCGAGAACCGGTATTGCCGACGTGGGATTACAGACACGCAACTTCCGTCGGCGGACGTGTCAAGGCTCACTGCACAAGACATCGAAACCATCGATGCAGTGCTGGATTTTTACGGTGGCTTCACAAAAGAAGAGCTTATTAATCGCACGCATTCAGAAATGCCATGGCTTAAGGCCAGGGCCGGTCTTGCGGCTGGTGAGCGGAGCCGCAATCCTGTATCTCAGTCCTCTATGCGTAGGTTCTATGCCGATCAGGAGCTCAAGAAGGTCGATGGTCCTTGCCGCCCCAGAATGCTGGTTCACGGTAATCATGACCAAACTCGTGCACAGTTCCGCGGAGCAGTAGAACGATGGGAAACTGCACTTACGATTCTGGCTACTCGATGAACCAGTACTGTTTGGATGTAGCAGCAGTAATCGATTTGAATCGATCGCTAATTCGCCAGCACTTCAATGTCATTGACCAGTACAAGTTGGAAGGTGCCCTTGCCGCACCGCTTCGAACTTGGGCTGGTCAGTATTTGTACCAATCGCCGGTTGAACGAGCTGCGATACTCCTAGAGCGGTTGACAAACGCGCATGCCTTCTTAGACGGCAACAAACGCACTGCCTGGATTTGCGGAGCCGTATACCTCGAGCAGTGTGGATTCGTCCTGGAAGACGTGGCGGATGAAGAAATCGTGGAGTTTATGATCGAAGTGGCAGAAAACACCCTAGGAACAGAAGCCATTGCAGATTGGCTGATAGATCACCTGGCCTAGCCTCTGCCCACCCCCTGAAATACCTACGCATCCCCATGTCGTGAAATCGAGAGGTCAACCATGAGTTACACCACCCAGCCGCAATCGCAACGGTCTTCTTCGAAAACCAAAACAGTGTTCGCTTGGATCGCGATAGCGGTCGGCATCATCCTGTTGTTTTCAGGCGAAATTGGTGGCATCCTGCTCGCGGCGGCATTCATTGTGCCGGGTGCCTGGTGGATGTGGTGCGAGGCCCAAGATAAAAAGCACTACAACGAGACTCAAGAAGCCGCCGCGAATCACGAGCAGTTGCGCAAGCTACTCGATCCCCAGCGCGATTCGTTGGTCCTCAACAGCATGGGCGCTGCGCCGCAGTTCACCCCAGTAAACCGCAGGTGGCCTATTGTTTGGCTGACAGCACTGGTGCTGTTTATTGCCGGTGGTAGCCTCATTCCCGAATCTGGATCCACCACAAACACGGAGCCCACTCGGGCCAGCATGGACCCGACGACAACCACGTCTGCCACGAGTGAATCCACCTCAGCAGCAACCACTACAACACACACGTCGACGACCAGCTCTACTCACAACAGTTCTTCCCCGAGCAGTGTTACAACCGAGGAGACCACGGCAAGCATCGCCAAATTCGCCGACATCCCAGCCGAAGAACCTGCACAGGCTCCTGCACCCGAGCCCGTAATTGAACAACCAGTGCCAGCTGCGCCTGCCCCAGCGCCAGCCCGTGTTTACTACGCCAACTGCTCCGAAGCACGAGCAGCCGGAGCAGCACCTATTTACGAGGGACAACCCGGCTACAGCAGGAAGCTCGATCGCGACGGCGACGGAATCGCTTGCGAATAGTGGGCAAAGCCCGCTGACCAGCAGCCGCTTCCGACAATCATCCGCAGCTGCTCACGAAGGAATTTGACATGCAATTCGACTACTGGACGGTTCGAGCAGTCCCCCAGCCGATGGGAATCACCACCATCGGTGTGGGCGTAGTCGTGCTTGACCCTCGCACGGGAGAATCGCAATTCAAGTTCAAGGATGCCCACCGAACGCTCACTGATTCTGATAATCGAGACGCGATCAAACATGCGCTGCAAAATTTTAAGAACGAACTAGAGCAGCTTTCCGCTCCAACAGAACCTCTTTATCTTGGGGATCGCTATTCACTTCGTGGCTACTTAACTTTTGTCAGTAGCCATTGGATGAACATAATCCGGGTTGACCAGGTCAAAAGCATGGATGCAGCAAACATTTCCGAGGCAACCCAATTGCTTTTTGACACTTTGATTGGCGGCCAAGCGCAAAGCGATGTCAAGCCGGGAGTACGCCAGTTGAAGAGGGAAATCCGCACTGTGTACCGCTCATTCCCGGAACTCGGGAAAGCCACAGTACCGGATGCCGATGTCTCCGTTGCCAGGCGCGAGCTCGACCTCAACCTCGCCGTCGTGCGAGACGACACTGTCTTGGAACTGAATCAGGCTTTCAATTTCCAAGTAGATAACCCTGCTAAAACACGGTCCCACATCGATGCGTGGACGCTGAAGATCGATAAGCTGCGCCAGGAAGGAGGCAAGCTTAAGTACAACGACTCCTCACTTGAGATTGGCAAGGACCACCTTTCGGTCACTGCGGTCGCCCTTGACCCGGTTACAACTGCCCAGCGAAAGAATTACGCACTGTTCAGGGACTTTTGCCATGATCTCAACGTAATGCTCATTAGTAGCAGCCGAGTGGGAGAGCATGCCGAGAGTCTCAATCGCCAACTCAGTTCGTGACCGAAAACCATTGCGGCCGACGGCGTATGGCAGCGACTACTGTTGCTCCTCCTTACCCCTCCTGCAACAGCGCGTTCACGCGGCAAAACTCATCGTAAATAGCGCGCTCCTGTAACGTGAAGGAACCCGAGTCTGCAAGAAATCGTAGCCACCCCGGAGTGAGCCGGTGCTCTCCCAACTCCTCCCCGAGCCGAGTCATCAGGGTGTGCTTCCGCTCCAGAAGCTCAGCATCATTCGTGCGACGTAGCTCCAGTTGCATCTTGAACGCCTCCCTCCGCGCCGCAAATCAGCATACCGTCGCCCTACTCGCCCGCCCCAGTTACGCTGACCTCATCGATCCACCTGAACAACCGGAGCCGACCATTTCAAACGCAAATAACCTCAAGGCCCGCGTACAGCTCCTGGAGCGTGCGCTCGCGAAGCCCCCTAGCACCGATGATTTCGAAGCATTCCCCACCGAATGTCGATTTGAAGTGTCCTGCGTGTGCATGTATAACCACCAATCCATGGTGATGTGCTTCCAGCAGGTTTCTAGGCATTTTGTGTAGCGAGAGTTATTTTGAGCCCTAGGGCTTTCATGATTTTCGTGATAGCCGCAAAGGACGGGTTACCGTCTTTTGACAGTGACTTGTAAAGGGATTCACGGTTGAGTTGAGTTTCTTTAGCGAGCTGGCTCATGCCGTGTGCCCTGGCAATGTCACGCAACACCACCTGTGCGGTTTTCGTATCGCCGTCTTCGAGTGCGATAGCCAGGTAATCGTTCATTGCTTCTTGGCTATCGAGATATTTGCTTGCGTCGAACGCTGAAAACGTTACTTCCTTCACGACTGTTCCTCCCTTACCTGTTGTGCGAGCTGTTGAGCGGTTCGAATATCTTTAGCCTGGCTGGATTTATCTCCTCCGGCCAGTAGGAAAACCGTTACTGCGCCTAGTTGGGTGTAGTACACCCGATAGCCGGGTCCGAAATGAAATCTCATCTCGTCCACTTTCTCGCCAACGGGTTTGATGTCTCCAATCATTCTTCCGTGCGCTTCGCATCGAGCTACCGCGTACAAAATGCGCCGTTGAGCATGTTTGTCTTTCAGCTCAACTGGAAATAATTTACACACACCCAAGTGTAGCCTACAAGCTACAAAGGTCAAGGGGAGAAACCCCTCTCATGGCTGACTCCTCTTTCGGTTTGAGGGTTGGTTTGGAGGGTGAGCGGGAGTTTAAGCGAGCTATCACCGACACCAACCGCGAGACGCGGGTACTCGGGCCGACTCGCTCATGGTCAATGGCGCCCAACTCGCCCCGCCCCAGATACACTGACCCCATCGATCCCCCGAAAACCGGAGTCCGCCCATGCCAAACGCAGACGACCTCGAGGCCCGCGTACAGCTCTTGGAGCGTGCCCTCGCGAAGTTCCTTGGCACCGATGATTTCGAGGCATTCCTCACCGAAACCGAAACCGAAACCGAGCAGACCCGGCCCAAACCCACAAGGCCACCGCAACCACCGCAAGTATCACAAGCAACAGCACCCGAAGACCTCACCGCAGTCACCAACTCCTCCTCCCCCGACGCCAAGCTGCGCTTGTTCGCCGACTACTTCCGCGGCCGCAAGGACGTGTACGCCACCGCATGGCACAACGGCGAAAAGAAGGGCTGGTCGCCGGCATCCTACGGTCGTTACGACCGCAACAACCCAAACCTGAAGCCTCTCACCCCGCAAGTCCTTGAGCAGCACCTCCGCCGCGACAACAACCTCCACGTTGGGCTCTACCCGCTGTGCAAGGGCGACACCTGCTTCCTCCTCGCCTGCGATTTCGACGACGCCGACTTCCGCACCGCCGCCCGCCTGTACGCCAATACCTGTCGCGAGTACGGCCTCGACCCCCTCATCGAAGTCTCTCGCTCCGGCACTGGCGCTCACGTGTGGATCTTCTTCAGCGAGCCCGTCCCTGCTGCCCTCGCGCGTACCGTAGGAACGGGCCTGCTCGCCAAGGCCAGTCCGAAACAGTTCTTCACCAGCTTCGATCGCTTCTTTCCCTCCCAAGACACGCTGCCCGGCAAACGCCGCGGCTTCGGCAATCTCATCGCACTCCCGCTCGCGGGGCAACATCGCGCCGAGCACCGCACCATCTTTGTCGACGCCTCCTTCGAGCCCATCGAGGATCAATTCGCCACGCTCGCATCCACCGCCAAAGCGTCCAAATCCCAGCTCAAAAAGATTGCTGCTCGCCTGCAGCCAGATCCGGAGACCCAGCTTCCCCAACCACCGACCAAGGCCGAGCTCAAGGCGCTCAAACGAACCGGCAAGGCACTCGTCACACACGATTCCCGAGTGCACATCTCACTCGAAGGCGTCGACGGCACCACAGCCACCGCGCTTCGCCACCTCGGCGCGATCCCCAACCCACAGTTCTACATCCGCCAGGCCCAGCGCCTCTCCACTTTCCAAACGCCCCGCCTCATCATCCGCTTCGACGAGCACGACAACACCCTCACCCTTGATCGCGGCACGCTTGATCAGGCCATCACTATCCTCAAAACCGCCGGTTACACCGTGAGTCGCCGTGGCAAAACACCAAAGCCGCGCTCTATGCAGGCCGAATTCACCGGCGAGCTGCGCCCCAGGCAGCGCAAAGCCGTCGCAGCCATGCGAAAACACCCCACGGGTATACTCGTCGCTCCTCCTGGTGCTGGCAAAACTGTGATGGCCTGCGCGCTGATCGCACACCGCCAAGTACCAACCGCAATCATCGTTCCCAACGTAGAGCTCGCCACGCAGTGGCGCGAAGCTCTCACCAAGTTTCTCGACGGCCCCACCATCGGCCAATACGGCGGCAACTCCAAGAAACTCAGCGGAGACATCGACATCGTCACGGCCCAGTCGATCAGCCGAGCCGACTCGCGCACCGATTTCCTCGCCAACTACGGCTACATCATCATCGACGAATGCCACCGTGTCGGCGCCGCCGGCCTCACCCGTGTCCTTGCAGACCTCAATGTCCGATTCATCAACGGCCTTACCGCGACTCCGTACCGCTCCGACGGCCTCGACGCCCTCCTTCCTCTGATCTGCGGACCTATCCGCCACACGATGGAACTCGAGCATGCGGGTCCCAAGCATTACGTTGTGCAGACCACGGAGTTCACCTACGACGAGCCCCATCTCTACTGGCCAGACCTCGACAATGCCCTCGCCGCCGATAGCGACCGCAACGCACTCATCGCCGAGACCATCGCCCGCGCCACCGCCGATGGAACCAACGTTCTTGTGTTGGCCAAGCGCCGCGAGCACATCAGCGCTCTCGAAACCCTTCTTACGCGCGATCACCCCGACCTCCCCGTGCTGGTATTTACGCTCCACGGCGCGCAGAGCACCAGAGACCGCAGAGCCACCCGAAAGGCCCTCGACAGCACACCACAGTTCATCCTTATCGCCATGTCTCAGATCGCAGGCGAAGGAGTGGACCTTCCTACTCTCGGCGTCCTCGTCCTCGCAGCCCCAGTCGCGTTCAAAGGAAACGTCATCCAGCAGATCGGCCGCGTTACCCGTGGCACTGAGACTACTGCCACGGTTTACGATTTCCACGACCACCATGTCCCTGTACTCACCGCCGCGTTCCGCAAACGCAGCTCGGTCATTCGCAAGCAGGGCTTTCTTACTTTAGTTTGAGACTACGAAATCAAACGTTCTAATCAGTCGACTTCTGCGAATTGACTAGAGAAGTAATCAGGTTTGGAACTTCCTGCCAGAAACGCAAATCAAATCTCTGCACGACGGACTCTTGCAAAACACTCGATACCATATACCCTTAGAGTTCCGAACAATTTCAATATTACCGTAAGGATGGAACAGCCATGCGAGCATTCAACGAGAAGCACTACGTGCCCGCTTTATTTACAAAACGCGCTGAACTTACAGCGTTGTCAAAACTTGATATCGGACTTAAGTCCGATATTTCCCCTCTGTTTGTTATTCCACCCCTGGAAATTGACCACGAGACCGGAGAGCAAAGAAAGTCTACAGATCGTCACATAGAGAATGTTGCTACGGAGCTCACACAGAAGTGGGGTAAGAATCCAGCTTTCATCGACACACAGTACCTTGAAGATTCTATGCTCGCGAATGGTGAACATCCGCTCCAAGCGATTATCACTGAGGCCAAAGAACTTGAGCTTCAACTCGTACCTGTGGTTCCCGACAAACCCACTGCGCCCTTACTCAAGGCCTTGACAAATCTCAAGCCTGAAGAGATTTGCTTACGTGTCAACATCTCGGATTGGCTTGATTTCAAATCGGAGCCACTTTTGGAAGAACTCGGTGTCGAAAAAGATAGGGTACACCTCATTATCGACAGAAGCGACGACCAATCCGACCTCGCCCGCAAAATCACACGGACGATTGTTGAACAGTTACAATCTCCAACTGAGTGGAAAACTGTAACAGTTCTAGGAACTTCTATGCCCGATCCGCTCCCGAACGATAGTCTACTATTCGAGGTCGAACGTACTGAAGTAATCGACCATGACAGATTTCTAAACGGGGAAATACAGGTCCCCCGAAAGCCAAGTTACGGTGATTACACAATCACCGCCCCCACACCGTTCACCGTCGTCGATCCCCGCTTGATTCAAATTAGCGCCAAGTTCAAATATGCCTCTGACACCGCGTGGGTTATCGCTCGTGGAGACCTTTTCAAAGGACACGGTGGGAGAAGTAAAGGCGCCTCCGCATTTCTCCCAGTCGCAGAAAAGATTCTGCGACATCCAGCTTTTGACAATGAACCCGTCGGGCCCGACGAATGGCTTAGGGCGGCTGCAGCCGACCCTTCCAAAGGGGGAAGCCCCGAAGTTTGGGTCCGTGTAGGTGTTTGGCGCCACATCCTGAAAACTATAGAGCATTTGATGTGATTGGCTTTTGTCGCCAACCTGTACGATACTTGAGAGTGCAGCGTATGGCGCCTCGAAGTTCGTCCAATGACATCGTCTCAACTAAAACCCGCCCGATCATCTGGCGGGTTTTGCTTTTCATCCCTTTTGCAGCCCCCAACTTCTCCAGAATTTCGAGGGCTTCAGATTTCCAAAGCACTTGCGTCATGAGATAAGGGTCCAGAATTGGACTCATAGACGGTTGCTTTTGTGAAACTACCTCCAGCTTGCCATTCCTGTAGCCTACAACTTGGTATCCCCACCACGCAGGGAGCATTTCCAACGACTTCTCGAAATGACGTTCTGCAACAACCAAGTTTGAAAAATCAAGTACTTTCGAATACGTTGCGACCTGTTTTGGTAGACGCGCTAATGAGTCCGACTCACTTTTTAACTCAAACCCAGTTAGGTAGCCGTTAATTACTACTACATCGACTCGAGCTTTTCCGCATATCCCAAATTCATCCACCACGAATGTGGAATCCAAATCCTGCGAGTGCTTAGAAGCTAAACGCTCATGAAGTAAGAGCCTCACATCAACGTCACGCATTCCCGCCAAAGCTAGCAAGCCTCCAAAGTGCAGTAAACGTCATTTCACTGGAATCCTACTTGATTGAGGACCTCCGACCCAAACACAGCACGACTTGAGAGCTACCAGGGAGCAAAAGTTAATGAAGAAGACTTACCTAGCCAGTCGGAGCTAAGCAATCGTCGCAAGAATAAGTGAAAACCGGCCAAGGCCAGTTCACTAACGGCAGGACTTCTCAAAGCGAAAAGATCTAAGCAAGACACTTCAAGAAGCGCAGGGTTTCCCCTCAACCTTGTGGGGCCAGCGGGGCTCGAACCCGCGACCAGCGGATTATGAGTCCGCGGCTCTAACCGACTGAGCTATAGCCCCTTCTTTGAACAGGGCTGAATTGCACCAGTTCCGGAAACACATTACAACATGCTCAAAGCAATTTGAAACGGCCCCCACAGTTGCTACCATCAAACAGTTAAGGTATCAGCAAATTCAGCAGTTTCTAGAGCCAGATAAGGAATCCAGATGACCCCTGCAAAGATCATGGTTGTCTACGGTACACGCCCGGAGGCCATCAAGCTTGCACCGGTCATCAAGGAACTGCGCGCTCGCGATGAGTTTGAAACGCTGGTCGTCTCCACTGGGCAGCATCGCGAAATGCTCGCCCAAGTGACAGAGCTTTTCGGTTTTCAGCCAGACATAGATCTCGGTCTCATGCACAGAAAACAGCCACTGAACCGGATTATGTCGCGAGCACTCAAGCGCCTCGATAAGGTTCTAAAAGAATTTAAACCTGACGCACTTATCGTTCAGGGAGACACCTCAACCGCAGCATCTGCGGCTATTGCAGGTTTTAACCGCGAAGCCAAGATCGTTCACATCGAAGCAGGTCTCCGCTCATTCGATTTGAGCTCTCCATTCCCAGAAGAGGCGAATCGCAAGATCATTTCCGCGATCGCATCTTTGCATCTCACGCCAACAAACCGTGCGAAAAACAATCTCATTTCCGAGGGCATTTCGGAAGACGCGATTGTTGTAACCGGGAACACCGTTATTGACGCTTTACTTGAGACTGCAGCGAAAGAAAGCCACTTTACTAACGCCTCAGTTGAAAATGCTCTCCGTAACTTCGACCGCCGAGTCATCTTCACTTCTCACAGGCGAGAAAATCTTGATTCGCTCGCCAAGATCGGAATCGCGCTCGGAAATCTGGCAGAGCGCTACAGCGACACAGCTTTCTTCGTACCCATGCATTTGAATCCTCGGATTCGGGAACGTCTCCTCCCGGGCGTTGAACATCTCCCAAACGTAGTGGCCACCGGCCCACTCCCCTACGACGAATTCATTCACCTGATGAAGCAGTCTGACCTCATTATCACCGATTCTGGCGGAGTGCAGGAAGAGGCACCAGCGCTCGGACTACCAGCACTACTAATCCGAGACACAACGGAGCGCCCAGAGGCCATTGAAGCCGGCGTTGTGAAGATGATTGGCCCTGACCCTGACACCATCATTTCGGAAGCCACGGAACTCCTCGACAACCCGGATGCCCATGCCGCTATGAGAAACGCAGTGAATCCTTACGGTGACGGCCACGCAGCTGAGCGCACCGTGAAGGCTCTCGGTGACCTATTCAGCCTCACAATCGATTCTCAGGCCGCTGAGCTTCACTCATCGTTCTAGCCTCTTGTAGACTCGGCAGGCAAACACGCTAAACTATCAACGGCATCACCCCACAATCCAGTTGAGGAGCACCATGACCGTTGATCTACGCGACCACTTCGACATTGCCGTAATCGGTCTCGGATATATCGGGCTTCCGACTGCCGCGTTTTTCGCATCCACAGGCCTGCAGGTCTTCGGGTACGACATCAACGCGGATCGAGTAGCGACAATCGCGAAAGGCGAGGTCCCTTTTATTGAGCCCGGCTTCGATGAGCTACTCAAGAGCGTTGTCTTGTCTGAATCTTTATCCGTAGGAACAGAACTTATGTCTGCGGATGTCTATATCATTTCTGTCCCGACTCCACTCTCCTCAGACAAGTCGGTCGATCCCTCCTATGTTTTCGATGCAGCAAAATCGATTGCTCCACTGCTCCAGGGTGATGAACTTGTCATTCTGGAATCGACGAGCCCTCCCGGACTAACTGAAAAAGTGGCAGATCTTCTAGTGTCTGAGCGCGCAGATCTTACGATGGCCCCTGATCAGACGAACAGCATCTATGTTGCGCATGCGCCAGAGCGCGTACTCCCGGGCAAGATCATGGAAGAAATGACGAGCAACGCTCGAATTGTGGGCGGTATTAACGAGCCATCTTCAAAGCGGGCGAGAAAACTCTACGAGCGGTTCTGCCAAAACGATGTGCTCACCACCGATGCGCGCACTGCAGAGATGGCGAAACTCACGGAGAACGCTTTCCGAGATGTCAACATTGCTTTCGCAAATGAGCTTTCATTGATCTGCGATGAACTGGATATTGATGTTTGGGAGCTGATCTCGCTCGCAAATCGGCACCCGCGTGTAAATGTACTCCAACCGGGTCCTGGCGTCGGCGGGCACTGCATTGCGGTTGACCCATGGTTCATTGTTCATTCTGCACCGGAGCAAGCACAACTCATCAAAACCAGCAGACTGGTCAACGATTCCAAACCTGAATTTGTGCTGTCCAAAATTGATGACGCACTAGCTGAATTCGACTATAAATCCGAACACCCTCATATCGGCATACTTGGAATTACGTTCAAGCCAGATATTGACGATATACGGGAATCTCCAGCACTTCGCATAGCTGAGCAAATCGCGTTGAGGCATCCTCAGGCCTTTGTGGATATCGTGGAGCCCAACCTAAGCCATTTACCTCAAACCTTGAATTCCTTGGCCAACGTTCGCCGCGTAGACCTTGCAGAGACCTTAAAACAAGCAGACGTTCTTATCGTGTTAGTCGACCATTATCAATTTCACTTGAATGCTAAGGAGATCTCCGAACACCCATGTGTCATTGATACACGGGGGCTATGCATAAAGTAGCATTAATAGTTTTTGACTCCTGTTTTATGCGCCTCGAATCCGGAGACTTCGGTAACTAACCTCCATAGTTTCGAAGCAAACTTCACTCGGCAAAACACATAGATGTACCATCAACCACCTGCTAACAGTTTTCGAAGGCCCCTGCACCCAGCGTCTCCTCAATGCCCCAAGCGCTCATCTTTCCAGATTCATTTCTATGCCTAAACCTGGCCGTAAATACCAATAGCGATCCTAAAACAATTGGTATTTACGACCAGGCTTCGCAATTGTCATATCAATCGTCACGCTTACGATCGCCACCAGGTAGCGGCAATCGCTCAGTTAACACCTAATTCCTCAAATAGCTGGCGCCAAAGCTGCACAAAGTCATTCGGCCTATATTCACCGTTTTTCTCCATGCAAGCTTCAGACATATTCATCCTCAGCCTATTATCGATCAATAACAAGGCAACGGCATCCGCCAACTCTGCATAGTTGTCAAGATCGACCACGAATCCATTTTCTCCATCTTCTATGCCACTTCTCGCACCATACTTAAAGTCAAATGCGACCGGTACGCAGCCGTGCGCAATCGATTCAAAAAGTGACAGTGGCTGCCCCTCTCTTTGTGATGGAAAAACCGCTACTTGCGCGCTGGAATACACACCACCGGAATTCGGAACTGTGCCTTTAAGAGTCACATATTGCTCTAGACTATGTTCTTTTATGACACGAGCGATCTTGTCATGCTCTGGGCCGGAACCGTAGATTTCAAATCTTGGCTCAACGATGCCTGTACATTTTTCGATAACTCGAGCAAAGAACGGAACGAATTTTGCAATTCCTTTTACTTCACGAAGCTGTGACACTGACACTACGAGCCCAGGTTCTCGGGCAGACAGCTTCTGCTCAGGGATTTCCATGACATGGGGGATTACAGAAATATTACTGAGGGTGGGTTGACGCTTTTGCAAGTCAAACTTCTGCTGTTTTGTCAAAACCACGCATGAACTCATTGAAGGTATTTTTTCAACGGTTTCTTGATAGAAAGGTACTATGTAGTCTTGGTATCTTGGAGAGGTTGTCAAGATATGAGATCCATGAAAAACATAGATGTCACGGAAGTTTAGTTGCACCTTTGCTTCCTGCACTGCCTTGATCTGATAAGTCCATTCACTGATCAAGCAGTTATTCCGTAATATGTCTTCGTTGCAGGTCACAAGCCAATAAGCAATGAGCGCATCTAGATCGACAAATGCACGTTCCGTACCATTCCTATCGAAAGCCCTAAAAAAGTCAATTTCGCCATTTAAGTAAGTAACGGACAAATAGATTTGTCCCTGTTCGTTAAAGTATTGATCTTCTAGAACTTTCCCGTCACTGGAAAATAAGCGAGCACGGATCACTGAGTTGTTTTGCCTGATCCATAAGGTTTTATACTTCTTGCCACCATTAATCAGATTAACAACAGGAACAAATGATCCGTCACCCCAATTGGCGTACGCACGATAATTACCGTCTACGTCGTAGTATCTCGAGATAGACTCCTTTTCGGAATCCTTTACTTCACGAAAACCATCTAAATCCAAGCGAGCTCCAGGGTCTGTGCTCCCGGATTTATCGTCCCTAAGCCTCGCCAAATCTGTATACAGGCTACGCACTTTGGTACCCGACGAAAGTTCTCCTGTTGCTCTCAATTTCTCAATCTCACGATCGAACGCTGCATGAAATGCATGCACAAGCACTACAGGCTCAGCAAAGCCTAGTTCATCAAAGTACCGAGCTCTTGCAAGTGCAGAGCGCGTAACGCCGCTGAGTTTGGATGATAGGCTCCCGCTCATGAGCATAGGTATAACTGGCATAATTTTCCCCTTCCAGCGTTATAGATCGAGGGCAGATGCGAATTGATTGGTAGCTGTGGCTTGATAGTCTTCCGCAGAAAAGGCCTTTACATCCCAGTCGTCGCCTTTAACAAACGCAGCCATAGCTTCGGCCAGCCCTGATGCAGAGAGTTCTACTAATTTACCACCTCCGTGAGCCAATACCGATTTAACCCCCACAACGTTGCACCCGATTGCAGGAAGCCCTAACACAAGGCCTTCCACGAGGGCTAGGCCTTGGCCCTCGTAGCGCGAAGGAAACACGTAGCAATCATATTTTGTCACCAAGGCAAGTGGGTTTTCGAGATAACCAGGCAATAAAATTCGATCTTGCAGCCCAGCTCTGGCGACCTTAATACGGTATTCTTCCATTAACGGACCATCACCGATAATAACTAAGTATGATTTTTCGCACGAGTCAGCTATTTGACAAAAAGCGTCGATCAACAAATCATGACCTTTTTCTCTTGTGAGTCGGCCTGCGGTCACAAAAACTGTTGCATCCGCAGGAATATCAAGTTCTACGTCAGGAATCAGGTTAGCTTTCTCGCGGATGCTGTCGGCGTCGATGGCATTTTGCACGGTAACAAACTGCGACGGCTTGGCAAATTGTCGCTCTACTGCAAGTTCTGTACAGTTCAGGTCATTAACCGAAGGGCTTACAGATGCAAGCTTTCCGTAGTGGGAGTACAGTGCAAAAATCGCAGACAAATACGCAAAGCGATGTTCACGCTCTCTCTCCATATCGCTGTGTAGGTAAATCAACTTATGGTCTTGACTGACGGGAGCTGCAGCAAGCAAAGCTGCCCAGAAACGTGCATACCCCTCAAAGCAAACAACTCGGTCGAACTTTGCGTCGCCGAACATTCGCCTAAACTCGCGTCTAAACGCATGTAAGTAAATGTCACGGTGCATTTGAGACGAAAATTCAAAGTTCTTATTAAACTGGCTAATTAGCCACTCTTCCTCTGGAGTTTGGGCCATCCCACCGACTCGGCCAATAGCGCGAACTGAATCGTCCAGCTGCTCAAATTTTTCAAATCGATCCTCATGATTCCAGACTGCCTCAGGCTGCAAGACGACAGTTTGGCGAATTTGACTATTCTCCGCAAGCGTTTGGCTGAGATTGAGGAAAGAACTCGTTATCCCATTAGGGATAAAGGATCCTTGGAAAAAGAGAATCTCTTTGCTATTGGTACACGATACTGGCACCGTCCACTCATCGTTATCGTTAAAGAAAAACTCCAACGCCCTGTGGGTCGCCATACCGTCATCGAGCGGGGAAAAGTCGGATCGTGCAAGTTCTCCTTCTCGGACAGTGAATTCTTCCGCCTCAAGAATTCTCTGGATCTCAAGAATGAGCGAATCAATATTTTGGACTAAAATCCCCGGTAAATCTGCCATGTTGAAATAAGCACCGCGCTCAGCAAAGTACTCATCCTGGTCATATGCATACAACAGCACAGGTCGACCCGTCGAATAGAAGTCGAAGAAAACTGACGAATAGTCAGTGACTAGGACGTCCGTGAACCCCAGTAGGAAATTGGTATCTATACTTTCCGGCACAATTCTGACAGGTAGATCGAGATCTCTGATCTGATCTTCCATCAGAGGGTGCGGTCGAAACAAGATGGTTGCATCAAGCTCAGATAAGCGAGCAAGATCTTGCATTAACTTTCGAGTATCGAATTTCTTTTCGGCTAGCGTTCCCCTCCACGTTGGAGCATACAGCACTGTTGGTTTTCCCCCAGAACCAAGATCAAATTTACTGGAGTCGTTGCACCATTTGTCTGGATCCAAAGTGAGGTCGATGCGGGGGTATCCCGTGATCGCTGCCTTCCCAGCGAAGATTCCTTCAACATCGTAACGGTTCAATAGTACATGGCGAGTATGTTCATTCGGGAAAAGCATGTGGGTCGCCTGAAGAAAATTCCGGGCTGCATTTTTATGGTCCATGAGGCCAGACCGAATGTCTTTTCCTAGAGTTTTCAATGGCGTCCCATGCCAGGTATTCAGGTACTTCTGCTCTGGCCGCCTTATAAAATACGGGGCAAAGGTATTATTGTTGATTAGCCAACCTGCGGTAGCCAGATGAAGCGCATAACTATACTTATCCCGCTCAACCGTGACTACATTATCGTAACCCTTAAATTCATCCGGAAGCGAGCCACCTGAGTTTAAAACAACTACATGCATTTGGCTTTTCCCTCGTTCAGTAGAAAGGTTCTGACGAAGCAGCGGATAAATGTTACAAGTGATTTTCCCGCCATGATTGCTTTCGTAGAGGACCTTCGTCTCATCTACAGGCAACTCCTGGCTTAGCTCTGTATAAACCATGGGGATATAATCCCGTCGTTGGCCATATTTTGAGGTGTCTAGACCATGTGCTGAGCGAAAATCACGGGTCCCAAGGTAGTATTCTCGCGCCACATCTAGTTCACCCTCTAAAACAGAAATGTATGCAAGCAGCCGGTAATCCTCGGGCTCAAGCATCGACGCTGTATTGACAAGCCATTCAAGGTGTTCACCAGCAGCACCTAATTCACTAGTTGCGATCAGTCGCTTGGCCTCAGCTCGGACAACATCCCTGTAACGGTTCAGCTTTGCGTATCGAATGATCTCTGGGTCTGCCAACCGTTCAGGAACATCACTAACAAATTTCTGGTCATAGCGATTTCTTAAATAAATCGATAATTGCTCTGTCGCTCGAGTTTCCCCCACAACGAATCGTTCGACGTATAGTGCACGATACAGATGATAGGGAGCATCAGACATCAGGTATGCTGTCAGGTATGCGTTCAACGCAGCTTCGAAGTTGGCTAGTTTTTCCTCGCAGAAACCCAAATGATACATCCAAATCGGCTTGGATTCTGCGTCCGCAATGGCCTTTCTCAAATAAAATTTTGCATCCTCAAAACGGTAGCTTCGCATCAACGCAAATCCGGCCGCATGGTAATCGTTGCTAGCACTTTTTGCTGTCAACCGGTGCATTTTTGTTTGAGCAACGTTCTTCCATGCACCTTTTCGAAGCAGAACGCTTTCGAGGCCTTTCTCCTTGGCTCCCGCCCCCAACACACTAGCGTTTTTCTGGATACACTGCTCTGCAGAAGCAACGCCTTCAGTATGGAATAAAGCTTCAGCTAATTTCAGTGTCGTAGACTCGGTAGGTTTCTCAGAATTCAGTGTGGTAAGTAACTCTACAGCTTCAGGGAAGCGCTGCATCCGCATACGATAGTCTGCTAACTGAGTGAGCCACTTATCAGTCTTAATCCCCTCGGAGTACCCTTCCTCCAGGATTTCCAAGCGCCGCCAAACAGGTTCCTGAGAGTTAGCGTCCAAGAGCCCCTGCCAATACCGTGTATTACCGCTCTCTAACGCGACGGCACGAGCGGAAAACTTCTTGGCAGTCTTATAGTCTCCCAAGAGCTTGGCATTTCTCGCCAGCTGATAGTTAATCTCAGGATTATCTTTGAGTTCCCCAATTTCCAAAGCTTTTGCCAACGTAGCAGTAGCAGCAACATAGTCTTTTTGTTTTGATTGCAGATACGCCGTGTACGTATAAGCTTCTTTTGAGCTTGTTAACGCTAGGTTGGATTCCATCAGCCTGCGAGCAGAAACTTCATCCCCACTCTTGGAAAGCACCTTAGCGAGATTAAGCAACTGTCCTTGCGGCATGCGATTCGATTTGGCAAGTTCCACCAATTGCGCTGTTGGAATCCTGTCTACAACGTTTACAAGCGCTTTCTTGGCCACTTTTTTGAGTTCGACAGGGACTGGTTGCTTCATGTCATTCCTTTCAATGAAAGTTATGGGAAATCTCGCAGAGGCGCAAACTATTTGGTCAAATCAGTCTTGATTTGGGTTGTTGAGATTTCGGGAGTTCGCTTCAAATAAACGATCTCACAAAGTGAGCCGAGTTGCTGGTCAAACTTCCCTTCCCAATCGTCACCCATCACAAAGACGTCGACGTCATATCTTTCAATATCTTGCGGTTTCTGTTCCCATGATTCTTCAGGAATGACCATATCGACATAGCGGATAGCCTCTAGCATCCTTTTACGGTCGCTATAGGAAAAATATGCTCTCTTCCCTTTAAGTGCGTTAAACTCGTCAGCGGATAAAGCGACAATCAGATAATCTCCTAGAGCCTTCGCCCGCTTAAGCAACTCAATGTGGCCATAATGCAAAAGATCAAATGTCCCGTAGGTAATAACTCGACGCAAGGTGCACCTCTTAACTCGACAGGCAATTAGTTTGTATCTCTACGAATATTACGTCTTTTCCTGACCAGACGTAATATCGACGAGGTATAGGCTACTCAATCCTGGTGGTTTTTAGAAAGTGATCGGTCCGGGACAGGTGCCATTACGTAAAACGACTCGAACCCGCGATTTTACTTAGTGCTTTGAAAGCGCTTGCCCCCAAGTTCAACTGAAAGTATAACACCGGATTCATGGATAGATTAGGAAGATGGATGCCTGTTCACTCGGAAAACGATTCCGCTGTTCTACAGGCCAACCAAACATTCCTGAATGAATCAATCGCTATGCATTATTCTATTGCCAAGACTTTGAAAAGACTCAAGGATTAACGTCCGCCCTCGCAATGAAGACAAATAGTGAAAATGAATTTGAGCAACTCCCTACGCACACAGCTAAAACGGCTCCATACTGCCAGTGAGCAAATTAGACGTGGGAACACGGATTACGTTCGGGCCAAGATTATTGAAGAGATCGGTAATCAGAGCAGCAACCTGCCACGATTTGTAACACCCAAATTGCCGCGCTGCGTAATTGATTCATTGCTCCAACCACAAAAATTCGACCCAAAACAAAGCCCTGTGCTTCGGTGCTTGATTCCTGCGACCCCTAGTGGAGTCACGGTTGCAGTGATACTCGATGACTTCTCGTTGTTCTGCTGGCGTAGCGAGTTCCAAGTAGTCAACCCAACACCAGACAATTGGCAGCAAGTGTTTGAAGGCACTAGCATCGATTTTCTATTTGTGGAATCTGCCCACGCCGGCAACAGTGGCGCGTGGCGAAGCAGACTAAACAAGACTGATTCAGCAGATCCAGCTCTGAGTGAAATGCTGGACTGGTGCAAAGAGAATAACGTTCCCACCGTCTTCTGGAACAAAGAGGACCCTGCACATTTTGATGACTTCATTACCACCGCGTCGCTGTTCGATTACATCTTCACCACCGATTCGGACATGGTTGAACGGTACCGTGAGATCGCGCCGGATGCTGTCGTAGGAGTCATGCCGTTTGCTGCTCAACCTGCAATTCATAACCCTGCTCGTAACCAGCCAAATATGCCAGGTATCCGGGATAAGCGTTGGCAACGTGGTGATATTGCTTTTGCGGGAACTTACTTCAATCACAAATATCCGGAGCGCCGCCAACAGCTCGATCTCCTCCTTGAGGCAGCTGCCACCGCGGCGTCAAAGAACGGGTTCAACTTCTGCATCTTCTCTCGGCTTGGAAACGTGGACAAACGGTACCGTTTCCCGAAACAGATGCGCCGATACATCGTAGGGAGCTTGCCACCGGAGCGAATGCTCTCCGCGAACAAGGAACACAAAGTGTTCTTGAACGTGAACTCAGTGGTCACTAGCCCTTCGATGTGTGCCCGGCGGTTGTTTGAGCTTCCAGCTAGTGGTGCCGCAGTCGTCACTACCCCGAGCCCAGCAACAACGAATTTTTTCTCTCCCGATGCTTTGGCAGAGGTGCAGTCTGTGGAAGAAGCTACTGCAACAATCACTACACTAATTAATTCTCCCGAGTACCGCGAAAAAATGGTACACCGTGCCCAACGAACCATCTGGAACCAGCACTGTTATCGTCACCGTGCAGAGCAGCTTTTCACTGCAATTGGGCTTCAAACTCCCTCTCGGTCGTCCGGCCTCGTATCAGTCATTTGTTCATCCAACCGGCCAAAGAATGTGATCCATGCCCTGGCCCAATTCGCACGGCAGTCAATACAAGAGCGAGAACTCATCCTCATAACACATGGCTATGAACTGAAGCAGGCGCAGCTACACGAACTATGCCTCGACCTAGGCATCGACCCTTCCACAGTGACAATGTTGGAAGCGCCTCAAGCTTGGTCGCTCGGCAGCTGCTTGAATACTGCAGTTTCTCAGTCGAGCGGAGACTTCATAGCTAAGTTCGACGACGACGACTATTACCTGCCGCACTACCTCGAGGACATGCGCAATGCAGTGATGTACAGCGGCGCTAATCTCGTTGGGAAACAAGCAGCATATGCCTTTGTAGAAGGATCAAATGTCCTGGTTCTACGTCGACCTGACCAAGAACACTTGTGGACCAATTTCGTTGCAGGCCCAACGCTGTTCGGACCGCGCGAAACTTTTGAGCAACACCCATTTGAAGATAGAACCACCGGGGAGGATACTGCCTTCCTCAAGTCGATACTCGCAGCCAATGGACACATCTACTCCACAGACCGGTTTAACTTCATCCAGGTGCGTGGCAACAACCACACTTGGAAACTCTCCGATGCAGAGTTCATCGCCCAAGGTGAAGTTCGATCATTTGGTTTGAATGAAGCGCATGTAGAAGCCTAGGACTTCAACATTTGAATTATCCAGGTTTCTATCTGCTCAAGATTCTCAAGCACAGATTTTTGAATCGCAGCTTGCTGAGCTGATTCATCAGATTTGAACTGCGTGGTTTGCCTCAGCACCATCGCAATTTCTGATTCAAGCTCCTTGGTGGTGAGTGCAACTGGTCGCCCAGAGTCATAAGGCCAATCGCTATAGAACCCGCGCTCTTGAGTCTTGTACGCCTCTAAATCCGGTGCATACACAATCGATGGCTTACCAGTGAGCGCGTAGTCAAAGAAGATTGAAGAGTAGTCCGAAACTAGTAGATCTGCAATGGCAAGAAGCTCCTCCACACACGGGTAGGAGCTGACATTTTTCACGTTCTCGCCCTTTTTGTGCACTGCCTTCATATGATGGCCACGAACAAGCACTACCGCATCATTATCTTTCGCAATCCTATCCGCTGGAAAAGCTAAATCCTCACCTAAATAACGCCATGTAGGAGCCCATAAAATCACTCGCTTGCCCGGAGGAATCCCCAGCTTCGCCTTGATGCTTGCTGTTTTTTGCATCGCCCGAGCTAGAGCAAGGTTCCTCGGGTACTCTCCTTTCAGTACCGGGCCTGTGTAATACGCAGAACCTGCAATTCGTTGAGCTGCTTCAGCGGACTGTGCAAGCAACAAGTCCCAGTCACTTGCCTGGCGCTTCATCAAACGCCTATATGAAAGACCAACAAAATTAGGGTGTGCGTCAAAGAGCAGCCGCTTGATAGGCCAACCATGCCACGTTTGCAACCAATACTGACCCGGTCGCTTCCGAAACCACAGTGGGAAGTTGTCGTTTCCGACAATAACTTTGGCTCGAGTAAGTTTGTCGTACCACGCATCACTGCCAGTGATCACAGGAATAGCGCCGTCGGGGACCACAACCCTGTCATCGCGTACGGACACCCAAATCGGAAAGTCAGAATTCACGGAAAGCAGGTATTCGCATATAGCGCCCGGATTATCGGCAGTGTTTTTCCCGCTGAATGATTCGAAGAATAGTCCGGCCAACAATGGCTTAGTTTGTTCTGGAATGCCTTGATACGTTTCCCATGATGTTGAATGCGCAAGCGTAGTCGGAGGGAGAAAGTAGACCGCTGTAGTACCATTCTCGCGTGGTTCGATACGTATTGAGCGCACAGAACCATTCAGGAATGTGTTGCTTCTCAATTCGCCTGCTTCGATAGCGAAACGTGACGATCGATTTTTCGGTACGAGTGAAAACCTGAGAAAATATGCTCGATCCCGGGCATCTTGTACCTTGAATTGAGTCCTGAATTTATTATGTTTCCAAGTTGTCGTTCCCAGAAGTACGTCTCGAGACGAGCGAAGCCAAATAGTGGGTTTTATTGAAGTTGGAGTGCACCGACCTTCAACTATCAATACTCCATCATGCAGACTTGCAGAATCAGCAACGACTCGGATTAGTTTCTGATCAATGTATGCATGCCCATCCGGCGTCGAGCGAATAACAGTGCCGGTAAAGTCATCTGCTTTGTCTTCGGGTATAGATACATACTCAGTAGTCCGCCCTCCAATCTGTAATGGCGTCCTTTTCGACCACCCCAACAGGGCACGATAACCGATTGGTCTCAAAAAACGTACAAAATCAGTCGCTTCCGAACTAGCAGTCCCGAAGCCTGTGGTCGCCCCATGAAGCGCTAAAAGACTTACACGCCACTTCTTAAGCAGCAGTGCATCAGGTTGTACTTGGCGACGACACAGTTCAAATCGTGGTCCTCCGGGTGCACGCTCAGACTGGACATACCACCGTTCTTGGTTTCCAACTGGTCCAGCGCCCCTTGTAGCTGGTTCTCTACTCTGCTTTACATAATCAATTGAAACAATTCCATTCCATCGGGCAACCACTACGATTCCAAGATGTTGGTGCTGCCGAAGATCTAGAGAAAACTCAAACGAATCGCGTTCCCGATCAAACCAAGGGTCTTGGGTTTCAGCATTGTTACGGGTATCGGCAGTTCGCCGAGTATCCAGTCGTATCGCTCCGTCCAAATCCTCAATCCGCGGAACGGGAGGTAACTCTCCTTTGTTTTCGAGCGCATAAATGGCAATCTCTGTTTCCGCGCTGTCAACACCCGCCATGAAAGCTCTGATCTGAACCGACACGTCGTATGGCCCTGTCCAGCGCAATTCTTGGACTACAGCATGTACCGGTACATCTATCGGTTCTGCCTGGAGCAATTCCTTAGGAAGACCCTCAATGTCTGGAGTACAGGATGAAAGTAATGCCCCATCTGGACCGAATGCATACCTGTGTTTGAGATCCAGACGCAAACCTAACTCTTCAATGACATCCGCATCCGTTCCGTGAGCCAAAGCCCAGAACAGTGTGCGCCGCTGTATGGGGATTCGACTAAACACTCCGGAAAAGTCCCGGGACCACCCATCCATCTCGCTGGTTAAGTTTCGCATGACTTCTCTGTACGGATCCCCAGGAGCTTTGTGTGGCAGATGAACAGCGAACAAATACATGTCCCGTGCGATAAACCGCTCCAACATGAACTCTAGGAGCTCACCAGGCGCTCCTAGCTGAAAAGCCTCAACCCACATTTGCCGAGTAACAATCGCTCTATCCTCAATATCTTGGAGAGAAGCCTTGGCGTTAGAGCGTGATGTACCTACTTCAGACATCCTCCACGAATACACATCCCGCTTCAGCACATCAAATGAAGTTGCTGCACAGATCGCTCGCAGCACTGGAGGTTGGTCCTCATAATTCACATCCTCGGGAATTGGTCCGACGCGTGTATTCCAGAAGTCGGTGCGGAAAATCTTGTTCCACAGCACTGGTTCCTCAAACACCTGAGGAAATGTTTTCGCAGTCACCCTTGGTAGGTCTTCTCGGTGCGTCGCCTCAACAATCTGGGGGCGCGAAACCGAGCTGCCCTTATGGCGGACGTACCCACCAAAGACAAAGTCACTTCCTGTTGTTTTCAACGAATCAAGCATTGAAGAGTACGCACCTGGAAGCACGACGTCATCAGCATCGGCGAAAGTGAGAAACTCTCCCTGTGCTTGCTGTATCGCGAGATTGCGAGCCGCACCGGGGCCCCGCCCTTCACCATCGATGATCTTGATCCGCTTGTCGAGCAGCGCAAGCGAATTCAAGATAGCTCTGGAAGCATCGGTCGATGCATCATCGACTACCAAGATTTCTAGTTCATCGATGCCCTGGGACTGAATTGAGTGCACCAAGGTTGCAATCCAGCGAGCAGCATTGTGACAAGGGATAACCACGCTGAGGATCGGAGCCTTTGCCGCCTTCGTATGCACCCAAGTACCCGCGTGGCGAGCTTGCTTCAGCCACGCGCGCGCATCATGCGCATACGAAAGCGCTGTCCGGATGTTTCCCAATCCCACTCGTGTTCTCCGCTACTTAAAAACAATGTTGGGGCTAGAATATCCCAACCGAACCTGTTCGATAACTTCGTCCGCGGCAGCGAAATCATTCGCCCCCTTCAGCTTGACCCACTCTTGGTACTTTGCCGAAACCCCCTCCACGTCACCATCAGCAATGATCTTTCCTTCGTGAATCCACACTCCCCGATCACACATTGTCTCCAGCTGTTTCGGTGAATGCGAAACAAGCAAGACGGTGCCGGCACTATCGATCAGTGACTGCATTTTGGCTTCTGCGCGTTGTGCGAACGCCGCATCGCCAGTAGAAAGTGTCTCATCAACGATGAGAATTTCGGGGTTCGTTGCAAGTCCAATCGAGAATCCAAGGCGTGCTCCCTGTCCAGAGGAATACGTGTTCATTGGTCGGTCGATCGCATCTCCGATATCAGCAAGCTCGATGATCCCAGGGAATGCAGCCTCGGTTTCTTCAGGCGTCATCCCCATTGCAAGGCAGCCGATCCGAATGTTCTTTGCACCCGACAGGCGAGGCTGCAGCGCAGCACGCACGCCCATGAGCGTCGGTTGAGATTTCACACGTACTTCACCGCTCGACGGCCGCTCAGCCCCAGCGATGATCCGCATCATGGTCGACTTCCCAGAGCCGTTTTGGCCGAAGAATCCAACCGACTGACCTTCATACATCACGAGGTTGATGCCATCGAGTGCGCGAACTGTGTCCCAACCGAAACGCTTTTCCTCAGACTTCACTGGGTAGTCCATGGTGATGTTCTGAAGCACGATCGACGGAACCATCGCGCTGTCATTGCTATTTGACTGTGACATAGCGCTCTTCCGCCCTCCAGAAGAAAAGGAATCCAACCGCGAAGGTAGCAAACGACCATATAATGATCGGCCCCCAGAGATCCATCGACGGCACTTGACCATACATGACGCAATTGCGAGCGGCCATCAGGAACTGGTACCCAGGATTATTTTCCATGACTTCTTTCAGCACCGGTTGGTGGACAAAACGTTCAACGGAGAAGAACACACCGGAACTGTAGAACCAGAAACGCTGACCCAGGCGGAAGATAATTTCTGCGTCCGGATAAAAGGCGGTGACACGTGCAACGATGAACATGATGCCCGTACCGAAAATGTGCGCCAGGAAGAAAAGCGGAATGAGAAAGATGATCGTCCAGTGCAGCGGCTCATGGATCTGCGTTAGCAAGGTAAAGACCGTCGCAACTCCCACAGGTAGCATCGTCGAATAGAAAAGCCGCAAGCTCTGCGAAAGCACCAGCGCCGCACGTGGAAACATGAACGACTTGATCAGATTCTGCTGCTTCTTCACCAAATCATTACCGTCAGTGATGTACTTCTGGAAAATCTGGAAAACCGTGACCCCAAGCACCACATACCCAGGGAAATTCTGAATACCGTTACTCGTGCGAATGATTAAACCGAAAATTACGGCGTACATCATCGCGTCAATCAACGGCGAAATGATAAGCCAGACTTTGCCCATCCAGACGTCACGCGGCGTGCGAAACGCCTTCGCGGTGGCATCTGCGTGCAGGAAGTAGCGTCGCTGCCAGATCTCAGCAATGTACTGCCCGATAGGCGGCCGTGCTGAGAGCTTTTTCAACGACGACGTATCTACAACGACAGTGTTGGAAGGCTGGTGATTCTCTTCGTCACTGTTCGTATCAAGACTCATCAACAATCCTTCCACTGGCGGTGCAACAACTCTCCGTCATTCAAAGCCTAACTGTTACAGCTTAGTAAGCACGCAGTAGCAACGCTATTTTGTTCACTACCTGTATAGCGCGGCGTATTCCTGCGCTACAGCGGACCACGCCCTCGTTCGCGCCCATAATGTACGCCTTTCGTCATGTTCGAGGCTTGCCGCGACGCGGATTCCCTCCGCCAACGACATCGTATTCTCCGGTTCCACGTACGTTTCTATGCCACCTGTTACTTCGCGGAGCGCGGGTAGATCAGAAGCAACAACAGGAATGTCGAGTGCTTGTGCCATCACCGATTTAATAGGAGTCACGTTCCTACACACGACAGTGTCCTTGCGCGGCACTACGAATACGTCGAGCGCCCCGTACCATTTGTGAATGCTGCTCGCAGGCTGTCGGCCGACGAAACGCACTCGCTGTTCAATGCCTAGCGCTTGAGCCTGTTCCTTCAGCCCCTCCAGCGCTACCCCATCTCCCACTACGACACCAAAGAAAGACTCATCGAGCTTTGTGAGTGCCTCGAGGAAGTACTCCAGGCCTTCGTAGTCGACAACTGCGGTGATGGCTCCCACAAGCGTCTTGCCCTCGGGAAGATGAAGCTCCCGGCGTAGTTCAAGCTTCGAATCAAACTGTTGGAACGCATCATCGGGCACACCATTCGGCGCGACGACAATCTTTTCGGCACTAATTCCGTACTCAATCAGAGACCGTTTTGTAATCTCGCTCAGTACCACCACTGCAGCTGCCTGACGAGCCGCCTCGAGTTCCTGGCGGTGTGCCGCTTGATAGTACTCAGATTGCTTCGCTGTCTCGCGCTTGTCCGTTGGCTGCTTAGAAAGCCATGTTTGTTCCGGTGCGCCCCGCATCTCGTACACCCACGGGACGCCGAGCCGCTTTGCTGCGCGGCTGACGATCAAGGCATTTTCAAATCCCGTCGTAGTGTGCAGTGCTTCAGCACCGAACTTCCCTGCATACCGTACTAGCTGTTTTACAGCTCGGTCTTGCTGTGTAAAAAAGGAGTTCGATGGCCACAAGGGCAGCATCCGAAAATAATCAACACTATCTACACGCTCATGCTCACCGGCAGCTAGCTTTCCAACAATATTCGGATACCCGTACCGCGTCGCAGCTGCTATCTGAATGCCCGCGGACTGCATACATTCCAGCACAGCGTGGCTTCGCAGCGAATATCCCGCGCTCGTGTGCGGCAACGAGTTTGTCAGGTAGTGAAACACGCGCTCCGCTCCACGCAACGGCAGGGATGGCTCGATGTCCTGGTACAGTTTCGCCTGCTCAAACTCATAGCGTTGGCGTGTCAGCCGGTGACGTCGACTACCGACAAGCGCGTCGATAGCTTCCGAGAAATTACCAGATTCGAAGGCATGCCGAGCAGCCTTCGCGGTGTCCTCTAGATCATCGTCTTGGCTCGAAAGCACACGATGCTGCAGTACCGGACCCACGAACTGAACGTGTTTGAGTCGCTGCGCTACGTTGCGTGCAAACGCATCAGCGTCAGTTCTGCACTGCTGCGCGATAAATCCCGCAGTAAAAACGACTTGGCGCAGATACGAAACTTTGAGCAACGATTTCACGGTACTGCCTTAGTTCGAGAGGGCGTCGAGAAACTTCTGTAACGCAGCTGGACTCGCGACGTCTCGCTCGTGAATTACCCACTGAGCCGCATTACTCGGGACTTCCAATTCCTCCCGGTTATGTGCCAGCCGTACCCAGAGCTGTGCCAGCGCCTGTGGATCCTCGGCCGGCACAGTATGTCCCGCGTGCAGCTGTTCGATTAGGCGAGCAGGCTCGCCCTCCACTGCCCCACTGATATGGATCCCGGCTTCCATGAGCTCGTACGTTTTCGAAGGCACTGCGCGCTGTAGTGGTGCCCAATCAGCAAGATGTACCAATGCGGTATCAGCCCAGGCGTAGTACTGCTCGAGCGCATCTGCTGAGGTTCTAGGCAAAATTTCGATATCGGCGCCGAGTTCCCGTGCTTGGTTTTGTAGAGCTTCTTTGGTCACCCCAGCACCGATAAGCTTCAAGTGCACATCAACGCCTTGTCGGTGGGCTAATTCTGCTGCCTCGATCGCATTGCCAAGTTTCTGGGCTCGACCTAACGTGCCGGCGTACAACACATTGAGATACGGGCGGTCGCTCTGCACATGATGCACATGGGTCGCATGTTCCCTTGAATATGCGCTTTTGACTGGAAACACATTTCGCACGGTACAAACGTTCACCGGAACGCCTGCGCCTCTGCGAGCTAGCTTTGTCTGGAGCTGTTCCCCCAAATCATCGGCGGTAACAATCACACCAGCGGCGTTGCGCAACGACTGCTTCAACAAGTGCGAAACAATGACGATCACAATCTGCTTTGGCCCCTTACCAAAGATTCGTTCCCGCCACGAAGATTCACCCAGTCCAGAGTTCCAGTCATTCGAGTACTTCAACAAGTCCGGCCAGGCATCCCGCAGATCAATCACATACGGCACTCCAAGCAGCTTCGCAGCAAGCGGAGTAATGAATGCCGTAGGCAGCGCAGGAACCGTACCAATGATAAGATCAGGCGTCGCATCCTCCGCCTTATCGCGCTGTTTGGCGACTTTCAACAGCGTCGAGAGCGCAACAAATCCTTGGTTCAAAGCCTTCGCTGTCAGCCCGGAGCCACCAGTTAGATACTGTGTCCGAAAGATCCGCTCCCCCGATGGACCCCACTCGACTTTGTTTACCCCCCGAATGCGGCGCCGAGTGCGCACTCTTGCGTCCTTGGCGCGTTCCGCCCAATCATTCACGCGATTGTAATGCGGCGGTGGCGCGATGACACTGACGGAATGCCCCTGCTCGTGCAGCATCTCAGTGAGCCACGTCCACCTCCGCTGTGGGACCCCATTTTCTGGCGCCCAATAATGCGATAGCACCAAAATACGAGCCAACTTCATTCCCTTCTCACAGAGTGCACCAACAGTCATCGCAATATCGGCGTGTGCCTTGGCTTCCAGGATAACGGTTAGCTTTCTTAAAACCTTAATTGTGGCAGTACTGAAGCAAGATCGTAATCCTCTGTACTATGGCACCCATGATTCAATTCGTTGTCGGAGCAGCCGCCGGGTACGTGTTCGGCACGAAAGCCGGACGCAAGCGCTATCACCAGATTGTCAACGCCACACAGAAGGCAGTGAACTCGCCGGTGGCCAAACAGGTGGTGACCTCCACCCGTAAGGCGATTGCGAACAAGATTGATCCGGAACCCCGCATGCGCGAGATTAAGGATTTACGGGGTAAGCGGGGGCACCAAGACCAAATCCTGGAACCAGACGAGGACTAGCGTTTACTTGCGTTAAAGTTACTATTCGTGGCTTGCCAACGAGGCCACGATGCCGTCGAGGATGTCTTTCTCACTGATCACAATCGAGTCAAGACCAGTGAGATCCTCGGCGGCTTTTAATATTTCCTCGACGACAGCAGCGCCGGCGGGGATGACGTCGGCACGCCCGGGGTGGATCACCGGGTGGTCCTTGCGTTCCTGCACGCTCAACGCCTGGATCTCCGCGATGGTGGCACGCAGGTCCTCGAAGGTGAGGCGCGAGAGGTGGATGCGGGCTGGGTCGTACTCGGGGAGGCGCTGGGTGAGTGCGGAGAGCGTCGTAAAGGTGCCGGCGCACCCGACCACCGTGCGTGCCTTCGCCATGTTGACCACCGCTGCCGCGTGCTGGACCTGCTCGCGCGCGTAATCGCGGGCCGCGCGCAGCTCCTCGGGCGCTGGCGGATCCGAGCGCAAGAAACGCTCCGTGAGGCGCACACACCCCATCTGGGTGGAGATGCGCCCCTCGATGGTGTCGCCGTTGCCCACAACGAACTCGGTAGAGCCGCCGCCTAAGTCGATGACGCAGAAGGGGCCGTCGTCGGCAGGAAGGTCCATCGTGGCACCGATGAAGGAAAGCTGGGCTTCCTCCTCCCCCGTGATCACCTCCGCCTGTGCGCCGGGCTGGATCTGGCTGAGCAGCTCGCGGGTCATGTCGAAGAAGACGTCACGGTTGGAAGCGTCGCGAGTCGCGGAGGTGGCGACCATGCGCACACGCTGCACACCCTCGGCGAGCATGCGCTCAGTGTAGGTGGCGAGCGCCTTGCGGGTGCGCTCAATCGCCTCCGGGTTAAACGCGCCCGTCTCGTCCACGCCCTGCCCCAAGCGCACGATGATGTTGTCGCGGCAGACCTCCTCGAACGTGTTCGTCTCGGGGCCGAAACGGGTGATCAGGAGGCGAATGGAGTTCGTGCCGCAGTCGACCGCGGCGAGTGTTACCGGCTGGCTCATGCGAGGTGCTCCCCCGCCTCCGCGAGCGTGATGCCGAGGTCTTCGAGCGTCGGCCAGTCGGCAGGGATCGCGGTGCCGCGCAGGTTGCCGTGCTCAGCAGCGAGCGCCACAGCCTCCGTACCGAAACGGAAGTGCTCCGGGCCCTCCGCCAACGCGTACGCAATCAGCACGTGCAGGCACTTCACGCGATCCGGCATACCGCCACCGGAGAAGTCCGTACCCAAGTCCTCAATCTCGTTGCGCTTCGCCAAAAAGTACTCGTGGGCACGGCGGTAATCCTTCTGCAAGTCCTCGTCCTCGGCCAGGCGGGCCTCCATCCACTTCATCACCTGAGCGCCCTCCAAACGCGAAGCCTCGGCCGTGAGACGGCGGTCCGTCAGGTAGTAGAGCGTGGGGAACGGAGTGCCGTCGTCAAGCTTGGGTGCAGTCTTGACCACCGCAGGCTGGCCGTCCGGCGTGTGGTAGGAAATTTCCAGCACACCGCGAGGCGCGCGGCCGAGCTGCTCCTGAATGATGTTGAGATCCTCTTGAGTCGGTTGCATGAGCAACATTGTTCCACACGGGGTGGGCGGTGGTGGAACGGTGCGGCGGAGGTGGGTTGAGGCTTCAGCTGCTTCTTGCACAATCAGTCATGGGGGCATTGCCTAACTGACTAAGGTTGCGTAGAATGTGTATCACAGCACCAACCCGAGAAGGATACAGCTGGGTTCCCGAATGGGAGTAGGGTCAAACGACCTGAGAATTCCTTTGCTCCAAGGGTTGGTGTTTTACTTTTCGAAGGCGATTTGCGGCTCAGTTATTTTGTATTAATTTTCCTTCTTAACTGATCAAGACAGTGACCAGGGTCTTTTTCAACTTGATGCGCGATAAATTCGACTGCTGCCTCGGAATATATCCAATTGCTCGTTTTCTCTCCCGCAGTCTTACGGTCGTAGGAGAAGCGCTCATCGCCTTTCATCTCGTACGCTTTGGTAAAGAGTTGGAAAGCATACGTAGTAAACTTCTCTTTCACTGAACCATTGAAGCAAAAAGTAATGCCTCTTTTCTTTAACAAAGAATCGATCTTTTTAGTCGCGTTACCAGCAGTATAAGGATAAAAGCTAACGGCATCTTTCACATCCTTGACGATGGCGATGCCATGCTCCGATCCGTTTTGAATGTAAACATTCAAATCTGCATCATTCTTCTTTTTAACCAGCCTCAACGAGGTCTCGTACGTCGCCGCGATCCTCTGATTTCCTTCAGCCCCGATAGCATCCGCAACATCTTTCCGCCGGGCAAGTAGTTCCTGCGCAACTGCAGCGTCATACTTTGTCCGAATAACGTCAGGAACGATTGCACCTCTTCTCATTGCCAAGGCCAACCGATTGTCTGGGATGAGCTCGCTTACCGAACGGTTATGCAATTCCCAAAGCTTGTCCGCATAGTTTTCCACGCACGACTGCAAGAAGGGCCCATAAAACAAGTCGTACTCGTCTGTAATGAAGTGCGTGTTCGTATTACGAAACTCCATCACATTCTTCATGTTTACCCGAAGAGGATCCTTCTCATTCGTAAAAACCCTCTTCAAACAATCGGAAAGAGCAAGAGTCCTACTAGGATCATCTTTGAAGTAAATTGAATCAATGCCCCACTTTCTGATCATGTGAGCTTTCAGCATCAGCTCCCAAGCATTGCACAACAAAATCGAACAACTTTCCGCACCGTATTTTAAGCTCGGTCGATTGTACAGTTCGACAGCAAGAACAAACGCCTCCTCACTCTTATCCAGCAAGCGGGTAATTGTCTGCTCGTTTCCTTCATCGATACACATATCACCAAAGTCTACTCGAATCGATACGCAAAGACGTTCTAATATCGATCCCTTTGGTTTCGCTGCGCACCCTGTCCTGCCTGCGCTTTCTAAAACCTAATCCCCGATCAGCTGAAATTTGCTTCCTAAGTACTCTGCCTCCCTGCTAGCCCAATCGCTTTTCTTCACCAGGTTCTCAAAGGACTTATACGAGGCAGCGCCAAGAAGCCGCGCAGCATCTCTCTCAGGAATCTGTCCAGACTTTGCGGCAAAGGTGATCGTCTCGAAGAACCGCTCGCCGACGCGAGACCGAACGAGGACATGGAACGAAGGACCGCCGCTGCCTTCTTGTGTAGCTTTCTTTTCTTTCCTGACACGGACCAATCGCATAACTTCGTCGAACTCTTGTTGCTCGATCAGGAAAATATCTTTCAAGCGCAACAGCATCGCTTCCCTACTGATGCCAAACACGCTTGCCAGAGACGTGACGTTGTCGAGCAAAGAACACTTCTTGTTGTACCGTTCTTTCACTGCAGTCTCTGGGGCAATGAATGCCGCTGCAAACTCGTTACACCAGCGCTCTACCCGCAGGTGATCGCTGTGGTCAGAAATACCAGCCTTCCCCAAAGCAACATGACCCAACTCGTGGGCGAGACTGAAGAGCTGCGCAGTTTTAGCGTCACTTGTATTCACAAACACCAGGCAGAATTCCCCATCAATCAGGGTGAATCCGCGGAACTCATCAATACTGAAATGACGTTGCGTAGAGTTTCCGACAATGGAATTTCGGGATACTAAAATCCCTACATCTTCCATCTGATGCGCTAGTGTCGTCACTCTCTCTGGCCCAGGAATTGCAGAAGCCTCGTCAAACCCCAGCGCGATGCGAGCCTGGCGAGCAGCCAGGATGGAACTGGTGGAATCTTGGGCAGAGCGCAGAATCTCAGGACCAGGAATTCCAACTTCCTCCGCGTAATCCGAGTACCACCCCAAGCGCGCCTCGGCGGAGTGAATAACTTCCTGCAGATCAGGACTCAGCCCATCGAGACGCTCATTTCTGACAGTACGAAAATCAGGTACATCAGTCTCTTCGCCAGAAGGCGCCTGAAGAAGGAGCCTTCCAAATGGGATTCGTGCCTTCTTCGCTAGTTCCTTCGCTTGGTTGAGCGTCGGACGCTCCTCCCCTGAGCGCCAATCGTTTACCTTGGGAAACGTGGCACGGAGCTTTTCGTCACTGAGTCCTGTACGTCGCAGCGCCCAGTCCAGCACAGACGGTTCGATATCAACACGCAGAACCCCCATCGCTTCCCTCCTTTCAATCTTGGTAATGAAAACGGCGCAACAGAATTGAGAATACTTTAACTTGCCTGGTTAAACGTTAAAACCCAAGGACCCAGCCGAAGAACTCAGTGAGCTTCGAGCGCTTCTTTCTTTTCGGGAGCGTGAGGTAATCAATCAGCCACTGCTCCTCTCGTTGTCGCAAGCCGTTGGGTTGGTTTCAGGCTACACAGTTCTGGTTCTTGATTGCGCTTGTTGGACCCCAGCGTGGGCGTAAAAAGCGTGTGCTAGATGTCGTGCGATGCAGGTCGCGCTGTTTGGGCCGGGCTTGGCGGTTTTCGGCGACCAGCGTCGCACTCCTTTAATCGCACGCTGCTAATAGCACGCTGTTAGTCGGTCAACGGGAGCGCTCGGGGTGGGGTGGGGCTGGCAGCCTGGTGATTCTCCAAATGGGAGTAAAAGGATTGGAATAATCCAGGTGGGAGCGCGCAAAAAGTGGATTGCAGTAATCCTGTTGCTACCTTTTAGGCTCGGGCTACTGCGCTTCAGGCGCTTCAGGCGCCGCAGGTGCTTCCGCGGGCGCTTCGGGAGCAGGCGATTCTGCCGGGGCGGGCGATTCTTCAGGAGCGTCGGCGGGGACATCCTCGGGGACCTCGCGTAGGGAATCCCAGAGGAAGACGGCCCAGCCGCGGTCGTCCGGGGTCTCGTCGGAGGTGATCGTGGTGCCGTGGGTCATGCGGGGGTCGATAACTCGCCAGGCGGACTCGCCGGGTTCCATCACGCCGAGGCGGCGGCGGGCAACCTCGTTGAGGTAATCGGGGTCCTCGTACTTCGCGATTTCGCGCTCAAGGTCCGCCTGGCGGCGCTCCAAGTGCTCGATGTTTGCCTGGGCGCGCGCGATCTCGTTGCGGCCCTCGTAGAAGTTGCGGAGTGGGGCTGCTACTGCCACGAGTACGGCGATGAGCACGATGATGAGCAGGGCGAGCGTCGCTAAGTTGGGGGCGGCGAAGCGCGACTCCCTGTTTGCCTTCTGCTCGGCGAGCTGCTGCTTGCGCTGCTCGCGGGACGCCACAGGCACAGTGCGAGCCAGCCGCTTCCTGCGGCGCTTCGCTGTGTGCTTGTCGTGGGGCGTGCCAGTGCTCATAGTGCTCATTAGTGTACAGCAGGGAAAAACGCGACACCCCCTGCCACGCGCGAGCACGCGATGGGCAGGGGGTGCGTACGAATCAAGCGATTACTTGAAGCGTGGGAATGCGGAACGACCAGCGTAGACAGCGGCGTCGCCGAGCTCCTGCTCGATGCGCAGCAGCTGGTTGTACTTAGCAACGCGCTCGGAACGAGCCGGTGCACCAGTCTTGATCTGGCCGCAGCCCAGAGCCACTGCGAGATCCGCAATGGTGGTGTCCTCGGTCTCGCCAGAGCGGTGAGACATCATGGTGCGGTAGCCAGCGCGGTGAGCCATGTCCACAGCGTCGAAGGTCTCGGTCAGGGTACCGATCTGGTTGACCTTCACCAGCAGCGCGTTCGCAGCGTGCTCCTTGATGCCGCGTGCGAGGCGCTCAGGGTTGGTGACGAAGAAGTCGTCGCCAACAATCTGGACCTTGTCGCCGATGGTCTTGGTCAGGTTTGCGTAGCCCTCCCAGTCATCTTCCTGTAGTGGGTCCTCGATGGAGACGATTGGGTACTCAGCGATGAGCTCCTCGTAGACCTTGGCCATCTCCTCAGCGGTGTGCTCGCCGCCCTCGAACTTGTACACGCCGTCCTCGAAGAACTCGGAGGAAGCAACGTCCAGAGCAAGTGCGACATCCTCGCCAGGCTTGAAGCCAGCCTTCTCGATTGCCTCAACGATCAGGTCAAGCGCTGCGCGGGTGGAGTCGACGGAAGGAGCGAAGCCGCCCTCGTCGCCAAGGCCGGTGGACAGGCCCTTTGCGTTGATGACGGACTTCAGGGAGTGGTAGACCTCTGCACCCATGCGCAGAGCCTCAGCGAAGGACTCAGCGCTCAGCGGAGCAATCATGAACTCCTGGACGTCAACGCCGGAGTCAGCGTGCTCGCCACCGTTGACGATGTTCATCATCGGAACAGGCAGGATGTGAGCGTTCGGGCCACCGATGTAGCGGTACAGCGGCAGACCAGCGGACTCAGCAGCAGCCTTCGCCGCAGCGATGGACACGCCCAGGATTGCGTTCGCGCCCAGGCGGGACTTGTTGTCCGTGCCGTCGAGCTCAATCATCGCCTGGTCGAGCAGACGCTGATCGTCAGCCTCGATGCCGGCCAGTGCGTCAGCGATCTCCTCGTTGACGTTCTTGACAGCCTTCTGGACACCCTTGCCGCCGTAGCGATCGCCACCGTCACGCAGCTCGTGCGCCTCGTGTGCGCCAGTGGACGCACCGGAAGGAACACCCGCAATGCCGTGCGCACCATCGTCGAGGAAAACCTCAGCCTCAACGGTTGGGTTACCGCGAGAGTCCAAAATTTCACGAGCAAAGACGTGCATAATATCAGCCACTACAGTTCATCTCCTTGAGATTGGCCAAACCAAATTTCCGTTACCGATTGTTCCAGATCGCAGCAAAAAATGCTTGTTGGCGTTCGTCACACTCGCGCTTTGCCTGCATTTCCGTGTAACGATAGGCCCCCAACCACGCCATTTAAGGTCACACCATTTGAAATGTGATCTTGGTCAAACTTTTTGCCCATGCCCGGTTTCGCCCACTTTTGTGGCTTTTGTCGACGTTTCGCGTCGAGTTACCGGGAGGCCCTCTGGGTGAGCGCGTAGTTCGCGGCGGCATCGCGAACGTTGTCAAGATACTCGCGCGAGCGGTTATACGTCAGCACCGCGTCCGACCACCCCTCCGGCGTGGACAGGTCACGCCCGTTCGCACAGAGGAGGTTCGCGGCACTCAGGGCGGCGTCGTCAATTTGCTGCGGGTTTGCTACCCCATCGCCGTCGGCGTCGCGGCCATAGATCGCCCACGAGCCGGGGATGAACTGCATCGGCCCCACCGCGCGGTCGAACTCGGTATCACTATCGAGGGCGCCGCCGTCCGTGTCCGAAATGAGTGCGAAGTTGCCCGTGCCGTCGAGCGCCGGGCCGATGATCGGCGGCTGCGCCACCCCGTTCTCGTCGAGGCGACCAGCGTCGAACTTCTTACCCGTATAGGTGCCGTGGCGGGTCTCCACCCATCCGATGCCAGCGAGCGTATTCCACTGCAGATTGCAGGCAGGCCAGGCCTCCGCCGCGATCAAGGCGGCGTTGCCGTAGGCACGCACTGCCTGCGGGTCGACCCCGATCTCCTCCGCGATAGGGGTGGCCCAGGCATGGAGTTCGTTGGCGGTTCGGCCGGGCGCGTGGACGTCGATAGCAGGTGGTGGCGTGGCCGCAGCCGGGGGTATGTCTTCCGGGATGGGTTGGCGCTGCACGAACTGCTCGGGGCCGCCAAGCGCACTGAGCAGGAAGGCCACCAACGCAACAACCATCACCACCGCGCCGACAACGACAAGCAGCGCCACACACCCACACCCGCGCGCACGCCTGCCGGGACGGCCAGAAAACGTCATGGCAGAAGATCCTACACTACCCCCGTAATCCCCAATTTTCACTTGCGTCACACCAGCAACAGGTATGGTGTAATCCGTTCTGTTTTCAAACACCTATTTACAACCTGAAAGTGAGCACCCTATGCGCATTTCCACCCGCATCGCAGCCATCGGCGCCGCAGCCCTGACCGGCCTGGCAGGCCTCGCAGCACCAGCAGCACAGGCACAGGACGCCACCTCGCTCCTGCAGCTGGTCAACGGCAACGTCAAAACTATGAACTGCAGCACCCTGCGCGTCACCCTCAACGGCACCGGCGTCGCAGGCAAGGACACCACCCGTCAGCAGCTGGTCAACAACCTCAACGGCAAGATCGGCGACTCCATCGCCCTTCGCGTCATGTCCGGCGGCACCGTCCAGGCGGTTGCGGACCGTGCGCTGGAGTGCGGCATCGTGAAGCCGGACCCGGTACAGGACTGGGCGAAGCTCCTCGGCAGCTCCCAGACCAACATCCCGCCACAGCTGCAGCAGCTGTCCTCCAACCTGGACCTGGGCCAGCTCCTGGCACGCTAGGTATTAGGCGCTCGCCCCGTTGCTTGCGCACCAAATTCCCGTTTTTCTTCGCCGACTTTTGCGTTTCCCCAGGTCGCGCAAAGCACGGGAGGGAATGTGGTGTCAGTCCAAGCAGCACGCGCACCACATTCCACGATTCCGACCGGCGAGCGCGGCAAAAGCCCAGTTCGGGCGAAACCTGTGAGGGAATGTGGTGCGCACCCCCGCTAGCGTGCAATCCCCAAAGAAGCCCTACTCCACTACCAACTTGATCACGTCGGTGGGGCCTTCGTCGCCCGCGAACTCGACGGGCTGGACGGTGGGGGTAATCGGGGCGTTCACATCGACGGGATCGCCGGTGGTGGCGCCGGGGCAGGCGTCGATAATTGAGGGGTCGAACCACTCGATGGCGGGTGTGCGATCATCGCTGAAGATGACGCCTATGCCACTCCAGGTCTCCCAGCGCTGCGAGTTGTTGTTGATGCTGTAGACATCGTCGGGATCAAACCCCAGGGCCTCAGCCTGCGCCTTGTCCGTGTACGGGCAGAAGAGGTAGGCGCGCTCGGCCTGCTCGCCGACAACCTGCGACACCGTAAACGGTGCGCCCTCCTGCGCGGCGGCTGCGAAGCCCAGGTCCGTCGACTTCCCTGTCGAACACCCGGCTAGCGCCACGCAGCTCAGTGTAAGTCCAGCAAGAACCGTTGTACGCGCCTTCATGATGGTCTCCTATCCTTGGCGGGCGTGCTCACGTAACGCGAATTCTACCGCGTCGAGTGGCAGCTCGGGGGCGTGCTCATCGCGCCCGGCCTTGATGGCTGCCAGGTAGGTGCCGTATTCGTCGGCGGACCAGTCGCTGGTTACGTCCAGGCCGGCGCCCTTCGCGCGGTTGGAGCAGATGATGAGCGGCTTCTCGTCGGCGGCTTCCTGTGGACCTGCCAGGAAATAGATCAGGCCGGACGCGAACTTCGCGGGCAGGCCCGTGGCCACGACAGCTTCGTATTGCTGGACTGGTGTGAGCTCCCCGGAGCCGACCTTGCGCAGCGCCTGCAGCAGCGCGTTCGCCTTGCCCTTGTTGCGCAGGAACTGCTGCAGCTTCAGCTGCGCCTGCGCGTTCTTGCCGCCCTGGAATGCGAAGGACGCGCCCAAAAAGTCGATGATCTGGTCGCGGGCGAACTCGGAATCCACGACGTCCTGCGCGAAGGCGAAGACTTCGCGGCGGGTCAGGGTCGCGGTGGCGTCGTCGCGGAAGGGTGGGACGCGGCGCAGGTTGTGTGGCCAGCCGGTCTTCCAGCGGATCGGGGAAAAGCTGACGGTTTCTTGCGCGACGGCTTCCGCGGTTGGGGAAACGGCCTTGATGGCTTCTGCAATCTGGTTTGTCATGCGGACTATTGTTACACACTATGACCATCCTCGTGCTTGACCCTCGCTGGCCCGACATGCTGCCCGTTTCCGTAGCGCAACGTATCCGTGGCCCGGTGGAGTTCACCATGGAAGTCCCCGTCTCCGTGCGGTGGGACCTTGCCGACGCCACCGACGGCCCCTCCCCCTGGCTCCTCACCACGAACGAGGACGACGAGCTCGTGCGGGAGCGCATTGCGAAGGGTGAGCACGTCGAGCGGGTACCCTCGCTCGAGGACCCCGTCCACCAGGCAGTATCCGTCATGCACGCGGCGCGCACCCGCGGGCAGTGGGAGCGCTCCATGACGCACGAAACGCTGCTGCCCTACCTCCACGAGGAAACCGAGGAGCTCGCCGCCGCCATCACCGACAACGAGGGCGACGAAGCCTTGCGCAAAGAACTTTCCGACGTCCTGTTGCAAGTCCTTTTCCACGCCGAAATCGCGGCAGAGCGCGGCGCGTTCGGGTTCGCGGAGGTGGCGCAGGGGTTCGTCGACAAGATGAAGGCGCGCTCCCCCTACCTTTTCGACGGCAGCACCGGCACCATCGACGCCGAAACCCAAGACCGCCTGTGGCAGGAGGCCAAAGCCAAGGGCAACTAGCTTTGCGGCCCGTACGCCCCGCCGCGCAGGGCGCGGTCGTTGAGCTCGCGGCGCGCCTGCTCCAACGCCACCAAGTCGGAGAACAGCGCGTTGTAGGCTGCCTCGTCGTCAGAGGGGCGCATGCGCTGCAGCTGCGCCTTCAATAGCGCAATCTGATCCCCCACGCGGGTCTCCTGCAGGCGTGAAAGCACCGAATCCACGTAACGGTCAATGTCGTCCGGGTGCATCGGCTCCACCGCCAACTCGGACACGAAGTTGCGGCCCACCAGGTCCAGCATCTCCTGCGCCACCTTCGCCAAAAACTGCGGTCCCACATGCGCGCCGGTCACTCCACCAGCCTTCTCAATCGCGTCACGCACCTGCCGATACGCCGGGTTCGTAAACGCCTCCGGCGAAATGCCCTCAAAGTAACTGCCGGCCTTCTCCGGGTACTGCAACGCGATCTTGAGCGCCTCGCGCTGCGGCCACAACAGCGGATCCTGTGGGTTCGGCGGCACCAACGCGGGCAGCTGGCCCGGCGCGGCCTGCTGCTGGTTGCGCTGTGGTTTCTGCCAGGTGCGCTGCTGCTTCTTCGGCCGACGCGCCTCCTCGCGGACCTGCTGGAGCACCTCGTCCGGGTTCGGCCAGCCCACCCAGCCGGCGAGCCTGCGTGCGTACTCCGTCTGCAGCACCTTGTCGCTGATCCCGGCGACGACGGGAACGGTGCGTCGCAACGCCTGCAAGCGCCCCTCCGCCGTGTCCAGCGAGTAGTCCTTCAGCAGGGACTCAATCACGAACTCAAAAATCGGGATTCTCGACGCCACCAAGTCCCGCAACGCGGAATCCCCACGCTCAAGGCGCAGGTCACAAGGGTCCAGGCCGTCGGGGGCGACCGCCACAAACGACTGCCCCGAAAACTGCTGATCCCCCTGGAACGCGCGCATCGCCGCCTTCTGGCCGGCCTCGTCGCCGTCGAAGGTGTAAATCAGCTCGCCGCGGAAGTAGTTGTCATCCAGCATGAGGCGGCGGATCACCGCCATGTGGTCCTTCCCGAACGCCGTACCACACGACGCCACCGCCGTCTTCACCCCCGCGGCGTGCATCGCCATCACATCCGTGTAGCCCTCCACCACCACCGTCTGGTGATCCGTAGCAATGTGCTTCTTGGCCAAATCCAGCCCAAAGAGCACCTTCGACTTGTGGTACAACATCGTGTCCGCGGTATTCATGTACTTGCCCATCGGGTCATCATCAAACAGCTTGCGAGCCCCGAACCCGATCACGTTGCCGGCCACGTCCTTAATCGGCCAAATCAGGCGGCGCCGAAACTTATCAATCGGCCCACGACGCCCCATACTCGAAATCCCAGCATCCTGGAGCTCTTGGGCGTCGAAACCCTTGCGAAGCAAGTGCTTCGTCAACGTATCCCAACCATCCGGGGCGTACCCGCACTCGAAGTGATAAATCAGCTCCTTCGAAAACCCGCGCTCCAGCAAGAAATTCCTACCGACCTCCGCCTCCGGGGTCTCCAACTGCTCACGGTAAAACTCGTGCGCCGCCTTATTCACCGCCAACAGGCGCGCGCGAGTCCCCGGCTTGACATCACGCCCACCAGTTGTCCCGCCCTGGTAATTGATGTGGTAGCCGATCTCCTGAGCAACCGCCTCCACCGCCTCCGGGAAGGACATCTGCTCCATCTCCATCAGGAACGAAAAGACGTCCCCGCCCTTGCCCGTAGAAAAGCAGTGGTAGTAACCACGCGCCGGACGCACGTGGAAAGACGGCGTCTTCTCATCCTTAAACGGGCTCAAGCCCTTCAGCGAGTCATAGCCAGCCGGTTTCAGCTGCACATACTCGCCAACGATGTCCTCGATCGCCGCCCGCTCACGAATAGCCTCAATGTCACTATCCGGAATTCTGCCCCTAGCCATACGCACATCCTAACCCCCGGCTCCGACATTCAGGATGTGCGTACCGCTCCTAGAACAATTTCTCCACACGCGGCGTGCCGACCGGCACAAGCCGCTGGCCGTCAACACGGTACGTGCCCTCGATGATCAGCGACGGCGTCGCTGCGCTATCGCCTTCATCCAAGGCTCTGTATTTCAAACTAACTGTATCCCCATTAGTTTCGAAGACATAGAACGGCCTACGCGCTAGAGGCCGCCGAGGTTCGATACTGAGTCCAGTATCGTTTGTTCCTGTTGCTACGAAATTGAGATTCTCATCCAGCAGGAAGAGGCTTTGTGGCCAAGCAGTGCCTCCTGCGTAGCACTGCGTTACCAGCAGAATACGATCCTTCCCGTCGACGTTGATCCACTTCGCATTAACGCCCAATGGCTCGTCGAACGATTCCCCGATGCGGGTATTAATGTCTACAAACCCATACTTATACCGGACAGCAGACTCCTCCAGGCGCCCGTTAATAAGGCGTCCACCATAATGCCCGCACACCGCCGGGATCGTCATGTTCAGCATCTTGCGCTTTAGATCGGCCGAGACATCTCCCTTGTGATGGGATTCTTCCTTGTTTTGATCCTGATCTTGGGCATTACTCTTGCTTGGGTCCTTGGTACACCCAAGATCCCACTCCCCCTTCAACAATTCATTAGTCAGTTTCAGACTTAAGAATTCCATTTCCGCCCATCCACCGAGCAATCCACCGAGTGGCGATTCCACAGTGATCTCGCCCTTCGGCGCGTTCAGGGTCAACGACGCAGTGCATGTGTCGTTCTTTTGCTCGGCCTGTCCTTCCAAACTTGCGCCAAGTGCGCCCTTGAATGTCTTCCACATGACAGCAGCAACCTGGGCACCGGGCTCAATCCGTGCAGTCAACGTACCGGCCTCTTCACTAAACTCTGGATTGAGCTGCCAAGGAGAAACCTCACGAGAGATCTGTTTCAAACTCCGATTGTCTGCGTCAAACTTGAACCCGATGACGTTCTCTTTAGAGGCTTCCAAGAAAAAGCTCCTACCTCCCTCGGCAGACAGCTCAAGCTCAAACGTTGGCTCAATAACCGTCTCCATGTAGACCAACACGGGCCCCACTGGAAACGCCCACGGCCTACTAGCTGAGATTCTCTTCTGAAGATATCCCTCTACTGCCTCTCCTAATTCCTCTCCTACATCAAGTTTTGCCCCAGTTTCCAGCTTCAGCTCGGTCGTGATCTTCGTTTTGAGTTCAAAGCTCTTATCTGCTTCTTTCTCAATAGCTTCCTTATTGACGCCCAACTCCGTGTTTAAACCGATACCACCAGTGAGATCCGCCTTCAGCAACGAATCCTTCTCCACCAACCCCTTCGATTCCGCAAGATCTTTGAGGTTGGCTTCAAGCTCAAGCTTTGCTTCCTTTTCAGCATCCGCAGCTGGCATCGCGTTGATCTGCGCGCCGGTCACCGGGTCAATGATCGTCATCGGCTCGGCAGTAAACAGGCGACCCTGGAACTTCACATCACCCTTCGTGTACTCAATGATGTCATCCAAGATCGCTGGCTTCGTCTCCACCGTGACGGCGTTTGCTCCCTCTTCAACCTTGACGATCTTCGCCATCGCCGCACCCGGGAACTTCGCGCTCGGAGGGATCGAAAGCACGTCACCCTCGCGAAGGTGCAACTGCTCGAATGCCTCCTTGCTCAGTTCGAGAGTCGAACCGATCTGCCCGGCGCCTCCCGGGAACAGTTCGGTGGCTTGCTGCGTCGAAAAGTTCCGGGCCTGCGGATTCACCTTATAGACGGCCCCGTTATCCGCCCGGTACTCATCCGGCTTCAGCCCCAACCGCGAGCTTCCATCGCCACCCGAGGATCCGTCCTGCCCGCCCTGGGCCTTCGTCACCGTTGCCGCAATCGTCGCGATGATCGCCAACAACCCAAGCACCGAAGCGACACCGACCAGCTCCCCAGGCAAGACGACATTCCCAATCCGCAACGGCTGCATCTTCGGCAGCTGCACACCTGCCGCATACGGATCCTCCACACTCGAACCAAACTCAGGCTCACTTGGCGCAGCCTGAACCGGAGCGGTCATCGAGCCCGCCCCCAATGCCAACGACACACCCGCCGCAACGGTCGCGCGACGCCAGCCCCTCACATTTCTTCTCATGAGTTCCCCTTTACAGCGAATAGCTCCGCAACCAGCGCAAAGCCAAAGTCTTTTCAATTGTTGAAAGCAGCCTACAACAAATACACAGCTCCCACTACGACTTCTGCAAGGCAGTTCCTAACTGTTCTGCGGAGCCTGTGCCACAATGACTCAGCGTGAGCCGAAAACCGAAGAACACCGCCGTCGGTGCCGTCATTGTCGCCGCGGCGCTCCTGATCAACACGTTCCTGCCCAACAATGACGAGGGCGCCGCGTCGGGAGACCCCACCTCCTGCCCGAACCTCCCCGCAGAGGCCTGGGACACCATCAACCTCATCGAATCCGGCGGACCCTACCCACACCCGGAGGACGACTCGCGCTTTGGCAATTACGAGCGCACCCTCCCCGAGGTGCCACTCGGCTACTACCGCGAATACACCGTGGACACCCCGGGTGTGCACCACCGCGGGCTGCGGCGCATCGTCACCGGTGGCGGTGCCGACGGCGTCGTCGACGAGTGGTACTACACCGACAACCACTACGACACCTTCTGCGAGGTGCAGCCGAGGTAACCAACTGGGGGGAAGGTGGCGTCTCGAGCGCACTCGGGAATTTGTGAACAAAATTGCTACACTGCCAACGCATGGGGGAATTTGCAGCGCTGCGCGCACACATTCACAGCCTTCGGGGACGCACAGTACAAGCTCAGCGGCTCAAACGAGCCGTCGCGAGCGGGACTATGGTGCAGATTGGGAGGTATGGGGCCGTCGAAAAGCAGTGGTGGGGCACGCTAGACCCCGACACCCGCCGCATCGCACGAGCCCTCATCCACGGCCGCGAAAACCGCAAAGCCGCCATCGTTGGGCGCACCGCCGCGCGCCTCCACCGCCTCCCCGTGCCGCACCTCGGCCAACAGCCCGAACTCACCGAAGTCGCACTGCCCAACGGCACCTCCATCACCCGCAGCAAATGGCGCCCCGGCCTCCACTATCGACGCCAAATCCTCCACACCACCGACACCATCGCCGAAATCCGCGTCGCACCCCTGGCCGAAACCATCGCGGGCATCTTCAAATGGGAGCCACGCGCACAGCTCTACCCCGTCCTCAACCACCTCAAACACGTCGGCGGCCACGAGGACACCATCACCGCAGCCATCTGGGCCCTGCCCCGCCAACGCGACCGCAACACCCTCCAACTCTGCTGGGAGCGCGCCACCCACCACCCAATCGCGCCCGAGCTCAGCTACCTCGCCACCGCCCTCCTCTCCCACCCCGCACTCCCCGCGCACTACTGGCACACCCAACCGCACCGCGTCATGTACGGCACCCACTTCGCCCTCACGCTCACCGACGCCCCACTTTTCGACGACCACTGCGCCCCCACCGAAACCAGCTGGGTCCGCACATTGCACGTCCCCGTGGAAGCACTCCACCGAGACCTCCGCGGCACGATCAACCTCATCGCCGACACCGTGCGCGCCACCTACCGCGGCCGCCCGCATTGCGACATCTGCCGGGGCCCGCGAGAACCACTGCAATATGTTGACAGCTCCCCACGCGACGCAAGCATTGAAGCCTACATCGCACGGATTAGCAGATTCCCCGACGATGATCGGCCCGAAGGCCTTCTTCCCGCATGGTGATTTTGGGGGTGGCATGTGTGCTCTCGAGCGGAGTCGGGAATTTGTGAACAAAATTGCGTGTGGTTGGAGTCACAAAATGCGCAATTCTATTCACGATTTTCCGAACAGTCTCGCGAGGCATATCCCCACCCCACGCGAGCCGTCGCCGAGGAGAACCTCCGGGAGGGTTCAGAAAACGCCGGAAATGAGCTGTGAGGTGTGGCATACTTTCCGCAGTTGTGACTCAAGACACTGAAAGAAAGGCGACCGCATGAACTCGCTCTTCCTCGTACTCATCGGGCTGGCGATGCTGCTCACTGGGTACCTGCTCTATTCAAAGTTCCTGGGCCAGCGGGTCTATAAACTCTCTGAGAGCTATGAGACCCCGGCGCACACTATGGAAGACGGTGTGGACTACGTGCCCACCAACAAGTACGTGCTGTGGGGCCACCACTTCACTTCCGTGGCGGGTGCCGCGCCGATTATCGGCCCGGCGGTCGCGGTTATCTGGGGTTGGCTGCCCGCATTCCTGTGGGTGACCTTGGGAACGGTGTTCTTTGCGGGGATGCACGACTTGGGGGCGTTGTGGGCGTCGCAAAGGCATAGGGGCCAGTCGATTGGCACGTTGTCGGGGCGCTACATCGGCGCGCGTGGGCGCAATCTCTTCCTCGTGGTGATTTTCCTGCTGCTGCTGATGGTGAATACTGCGTTCGCGGTGGTGATTTCGAACCTGCTGATCGCGACGCCGTCGGCGGTGATTCCGACGTGGGGCGCGATCCTGGTCGCGGTGCTGATTGGGCAGGCGATTTACCGCCTGAAGTGGAATCTGCCGCTGGTGTCGGTGGTTGGTGTTGTGGCGCTGTACGCGCTGATGGTGATTGGTGACCGCGTGCCGCTCGCGCTGCCGGAGACGGTGATGGGCATTCCGGACCGCGGTATCTGGATCATTTTGCTGTTCGTGTACGCGTTCATTGCGTCGATGCTGCCGGTGTGGGTGCTTTTGCAGCCGCGTGATTACATCAATGGTCTGCAGCTGTTTGTTGGTCTGATTATTCTGTACGCTTCGTTCTTTATTGTGCGTCCGGAGATTGTGGCGCCGTCGATTAATGAGGCGGTGCCGGAGGGCACGCCGAGTATCTTCCCGCTGCTCTTCGTGACGATTGCGTGTGGTGCGGTGTCTGGCTTCCACGGCATTGTTGCTTCGGGTACGTCGGCGAAGCAGTTGGATAAGGAGACGGACGCGCGCTTCGTCGGGTACTTCGGTGCGGTTGGTGAGGGCCTGCTGGCCCTCGGCACGATTGTGGCGACGACGGGCGGCTACAAGACGATCGCGGATTGGGAGAACGTGTACAACGAGTGGAACGCCGGTGGCGTCAACGCCTTCGTCGAAGGCGGCGGTGCGTTGATGAACCAGGGCCTGGGCATCCCGACGTCCCTGTCGGCCACGATTCTGGCCACCATGGCTGTCCTCTTCGCTGCGACCACGATGGACTCTGGTGTGCGTCTGCAGCGCATGGTCGTCGGCGAGATCGGCCAGATTATGGGAGTGAAGCTCTCCGGCCTGGCAGCCACGATCATCGCGGTAGGTGCCGCACTGGGATTGACGTTCTCGACGGGCCTCGACGGGTCCGGCGGCATGATCATCTGGCCGCTGTTCGGCACCACGAACCAGCTGATGGCCGGGCTGACCCTGGCAGTCCTGGTGGTCATCCTGACCAGGCTGCGTCGCCCAACGCTGCCACTGCTGATCCCGCTGGCGTTCGTCACGCTCATGTCACTGTGGGCGGCGGTGCTGCAGCTGCGCACCCTCTTCGAGGCAGGCAACTGGCTGCTGCTCGCTATCGACGTCGTCATTATTATCTGCGCGATCTGGGTCATCGTTGAGGCGATCACCGCGATCAGCAAGGCGCGCCGCGAGCCAGCCGTCGACTGGGAGGACACGCCAGTCCATGAGCCTGCGCAGTAAGCTGGCCGCGCTCGGCGCGGGCCTCAGCGAGTTCTACCAGGCGCCCTACCGCCGCGAATTCGCCCGCGCCGCACGCGAGGAGGACGACCTGTTCACCCTACTCGTCGCCTCCGAAATGCTCGGCATCCCGAACCCCGCCAGCTACTACACACTCGAACTCCTCCCCCTGCTTTACGACGACTTCCACGCCTGGCACACCCGCATGGGCATGGAACGCTCACCACTCGATGGGATCTCATGTTGCTAGACGCCCCAGTCATGTTCTTCGGTGGCAAAGGGGGCGTCGGTAAAACGACGATCTCCGCCGCCACGGCCGTACGCCTCGCCGCGCGCGGCGGCCGCGTCCTGTTGGTCTCGACGGACCCCGCACACAACCTCGGGCACATTTGGGGCACCACGCTTGACGACGCCCCCACCGCCCTCGAACCGAACCTCCACGCCATCGAGCTCGACCCGGCAACCATCACTTCACAGCACCTGCGCGCGGTAGGCGAATCGATGCGCGCCATGATGCCCGAACGCCTCCACCGCGAAGTGGACCGCCACCTGGCGATGTCACGGCACTCCCCCGGCATGCACGAGGCCGCACTCCTCGAGCGCATCGCGGACCTTGTCGCAGAGCGCGGCGACTACGACCACATTATCTTCGACACCGCCCCCTCCGGCCACACCTCCCGCCTCATGGCACTCCCCGAGGTCATGGCCGCCTACACCGACGGCCTCTTGGCCCGGCGCGACAAGTCAGACAAGTTCAGCGAGCTCGTCCGCGGGATGGGCGGCACTTCCGGAGACAGCGGCTCCCCCGTCGACCGCCGCAACCAGCAGATCCGCTCCACGCTGCTGAAGCGCCGCCGCAAGTTCGAGCGCCTGCGCGCCGTCCTCACCGATCCCGCCCAGTGCGTCTTCCACATCGTGCTGACCGCCGAACGCCTGCCGGTCATGGAGTCGATGGAGTTCTACGAGGAGCTCACCTCCCACGGTGTGCACGTCGGCGGGGCCGTGGTGAACCGTCGCACGCCAGATGAGGCCGGTTCATTTTTGGCGGGACGGCGCGAGGTGGAAGCGCGAGCGCTGGAGCTGCTGGACCTGCCAGTGCCGATCCTTGAGCTTCCGTGGCTTCCGGGCGAAATTGGCACGCGGGATGCGCTCGAGCAGATCGCCGGATTCCTCTCCGCGTAGAGGTAGAAGGTGTTGTCTCGAGCGGAGTCGGGATTTTGTGAACAGATTTGCTTGTGTTCTGAGTCACAAAAACTACAATTTTGTTCACGATTTCCCGAATAATCTCGCGAGGCATACCTCTAGTAGAAGCCGTCGAATGCGGCGGCCTTCTTCGCGGTGCGCTCGAGGCGCGACTCCGTCATCGAAGCGATCTGGTCCACGATGACGCGCTCGCGCTCCAGATCTGTCTCGGCGGCCTCGAACCACTGCTGGAACATCGTGTCCAGGGTGCCCGGCGCGCCGGCGCGCAGGTACTCGTGGACGTGGAAGATGCGGTCGCGTTGCCGGTCCTGGCGAGCGAGGTGCGCGGGCTCGTCCATCACGTAGAGCACGGCCACCGTTTTGAGGAGACGGACCTCTGCCTCCACGTCGGGCGGGACGACGAGGTTGCCGTGCTGCCTGCCCAGTACTCGGTTTGCTTCGTCGGTGAGCGTTGCCTGCGTGACCCCACCGACGTAACGGCCCACCAGCTGTGAGGTCAGCGCTTTGAGTTGGGTCCAGGACTGGAGGGTGAAGTCGAAGTCGGCGGCTGCGGCGATGGCGGGCAGGGCGCGGAGGCGGTCGGCGGCGTCGATGAGGGAGTCGGCGGTGCCGCCGAACGCGGCGGCACCTTTCTCGGCGAGGGCTGCGAGCTCGACGAAGTCCCAAAGTACTTGGAGGGACACGCGAGAGGAGACGATGCCGTCTTCGACGTCGTGGACGGAGTAGGCGATGTCGTCGGAGAAGTCCATCACCTGCGCTTCCATGGGTGGGCGCGAATCGGTGTGCCCGGCGCGTGCCCAGGCGAGTATGTCGGCGTCTTCGTCGTAGGCGGAGTATTTACGGTTGGTGGAACCGTCGGGGTTGGTGCGGGTCCACGGATATTTGGTGGCGGCGTCGAGGCTGGCGCGGGTGAGGTTGAGGCCGTAGGTGGTGGCGTCGATAATTATTTTTGGTTCGAGGCGCGCGAGGATGCGCAGTGTTTGTGCGTTGCCTTCGAAGCCGCAGGGGGCGACTTCGTTGAGGGCGTTTTCGCCGTTGTGGCCGTAGGGCGGGTGGCCGATGTCGTGGGTGAGGCCGGCCATTTCGCATAGGTCGGGGTGGAGGCCGAGTCCGGTGCCGATGCCGCGCGCGATCTGCGCGACTTCCAGCGAGTGCGTCAGGCGTGTGCGTGGTGTGTCGCCGTCGCGGGGGCCGACGACTTGGGTTTTGTCGGCGAGACGTCGTAGCGCTGCGGAGTGGAGAACGCGGGCGCGGTCGCGGGCGAAGGCGTCGCGGGTGTCTGCGTGGGGCGCGGTTTGGGCCCCTTTGGGGGCTTCGGGGGCGCGGCGTTCGAGGTCTGCGGCGTTGTAGGTGTACACGCCTACTGAGCGTAAACGGTTCCGGCACGTTTCTGTGTGAGCGACTACCCTCATTGGCATGACTAAGCGCAACTACCGTCTCTTGGCCGCTGCCCCGCTGTTCGTTGGGGGCGCGTTGTTGGCCGTCGCCCCGGTGGCGCAGGCTGCAGCGCCGTCTATTTCTGTGCAGGCGCTACAGCCCAGCTTGTTGACGTCGCCGGTCACCGACGAGGCTGGCGTCCTGACTCCTGGGGAGATCTCCCAGGTTGAGGACGCTATCGCGCAGGTCAGCGCGCAGAAGGGCCGCTCGGTGCGGGTGGTGTTCCTCGATTCTTTTGCGGGCACGCCGCCGTCGGAGTGGACGGAGCAGGCGGTGCGGGCCAACGGGCCGAATACGGCCGTCATCGCGATTTCGCCGAATGAGCGCGCCTACAGCGTGACTACTGGCGAGCAGTGGTCGTCCGCGGAGGCGGACGCGATTGACCAGGCGGCGTACGCGAAGTTGGTGCAAAGCGATTGGGCCGGCGCGGCGCTCGCCGCGGTTGAGGCGGCCGGCAGCTCGGGTGCGGGCTCGGGCGGTACTGGCTCGGGCTCAGGCGGCGGCGAGGCAACCGGCCTGATTGCTGGCGGTGCCGGGCTCGCCGCGGTTGCTGGTGGCGGGTACTGGGCTGTGTCGCGCCGTAAGAATAAGCAGCACCGGGAGGCGCAGGTGGCGTCGGCACGCGAGCTTGCACCCGGCGATGCTGATTCGCTGAACCGCCTGCCTACCTCCACCCTGGACGCGGTGGCGCAGGAGGCGCTCGTCGCTGCCGACGAGTCCGTGCAGCAGGGCCAGGAGGAGCTGCGCCTGGCTACCTCTGAGTTCGGCGCAGACCGCGTGCGCCCGTTTACCGCCGCGATGAACTCGGCGACCACCGCCCTGCAGCGCGCGTTTCGCACCCAGCAGGCGCTGCACGACGCCATCCCGGAGACCGAGCCGGAGCGCCGCGCCATGCTCATCGACATCATTACGTCCGCCCGCACGGCTGAGGCGTCGCTGCGCGCGAAGACGGAGGAGTTCAACTCGATGCGCGGTGTGCTGATGCGCGCGCCGGAGGAGATCGAGAAGGTGATGCAGCGCACCGTGGATCTGCGCTCGCGGCTGGAGCCGGCGAAGCAGCAGGTGGCGGCGCTGCGGGAGCAGTACCCTGCCCAGATGCTGCACTCCATCGACGGCAACGTTGAGCTCGCCGCCGAGTCCCTCGACGAGGCCGAGGCGCAGTTGGACAAGGCCCGCGGGCTCGCCACACGCCCGGCCGGTGAGCAGGGCCCGCTTCTCGACGTCCTCTCCGCCGCCACCCGCGCCGTCGAGCTTTCCGACCATAACTTGTCCGCCATCGAACACGCCGACGCGAACATCCGCACGGCGAAGGAGAACCTGTCCTCGCTCATCCAGGAAATCCGCGACGAGATCGAGCAGATCGCGCAGCTCAAGGGGGCACGCGAACAGGGTGCCGACATTGACGTGACCGCCCTCGACCGCGTCACCGCGACCGCCCGCGAGGCCATCGCCAACATCGGCGACCGCAACACCACCGACCCACTGAGCCTGTACGCCGACTTGAGCGACGTGGACGCCCAGCTCGACGCAGAAATCGAACGCGCCGAGGGCGCCGCCCACGACCAGTCGCGGGCGCTGACCATGTTCGACCAGCAGATGCAGGTGGCCACCACCCAGATCCAATCCGCCGAGGACATGATTCGTTCCCGCGGCAGGATTATCAGCTCGCAGCCGCGCACCCTGCTGGCCCAGGCGCAGCGCGAGTACGCGGAAGCCCAGCAGCGTCGCACCAGCAACACCCGCGAGGCAATCGAGTACGCCCGCCAGGCGACCACCACCGCGCGTCGCGCGATCCAGGCTGCAAAGGACGACCTGGACCAGTACCGCCGCGCCCAGGCCCGCGATACCGCGAACTCCATGGCGCAGGCCGTGCTGTGGGGATCGATCCTGTCCAGCGGCGGCAACCGCGGGGGCGGCTTCGGGGGCGGAGGATTCGGTGGAGGCGGCGGCTTCTCCGGTGGCGGCGGTGGCGGCGGGATGACCACCCGCGGCGGCACCTTCTAACCGCGCGGACTGCCCTAGTAGCGCAGCCTGCGCGTGGGCGTATCCACGTACGTGAGCGCCCACGTTATAAACAGCAGATCCCCCACGAGCGCCTCGGAGGCGCAGTCCCCCAGAACGGTCACCTCTAACTCACCGTTGAGGTGGCCGTTTGTTGTTGCGACGGTGGTGCCGCGCGCGTCGATAATGGCGCGGCGGCGCCCCCGGGTCCTGCGCACCGTGTAAGGCCTGCCGCCGCATTCGGCGGTGTAGCGCGCCACGGTCAGGCTGGTCTTGCGCAGCAGGTAGCGCTGGCCGCGCTCGTCGACTGCGCGCAGCGACGCAGGGGACGTCGACACCATGGTGATGCGGTGGCCGTCCGCGGTGATCGTGGCGCCCTCCACGGTTGCCACCGCCGCATCGGTTCCTTCGAGCGCCGCACCGCGCCACCACACCGTGGTCATTAGAGGAACATCACCAGCACGATGATTCCCGAGAACAGCAACAGCGTGCCGATCAGCGCGTTCGAAATCCCGAGCTTCTTCGCCTCCAGGACCTCGCGGCTCACCCACGCCAACCCCGCCACATCAGTGGCAGGCAGGGTGGTCTCGCCCTCAAACTCGAGGATCGCCTTACGCACCCCGTTGTGGTCCTGGGTGAACTGCGCGACCTTCTCGCCGGCGGCGTCGTTGACCACCCAGTTCTTGCCCCACTCGTTGACCAGCACGTAGGAGCGCTCCCCGATGTGCACAGGGATCTCCTTCGCGCGTGCCAAGGAAGCGGTGGCTTCCACCACTGTCTCACCGTTACACTTCGCCACCGCGCCGGACTCAGGGGCGACCAGCAGGTCCCACTGCTGCCCGCCCACCGTTGCGGACTCGTGCGTGAACTCGCCGAGTACCTCCGGGCCGGCCTCAGCCAACAGCTTCGGGGCGTCGCGCTGCGTGCGGTCCCAGCTTACGTAATGCATGGCGAGTGCCCCCTAGCAGCCGATCAGGCGGGTAGCCAGGTATGCCTCGAGCTCGTCGATCTTGACGCGCTCCTGCTCCATCGTGTCACGCTCGCGGACGGTCACGGCGCCATCCTCAAGCGAGTCGAAGTCGAAGGTCACGCAGAACGGCGTACCGGTCTCGTCCTGGCGGCGGTAGCGGCGGCCGATCGCGCCGGAGGTATCGAAGTCGACGTTCCAGTGCTGGCGCAGCTTCGCGGCGAGCTCCTCAGCGGGCTCGGCAAGCTCGGACTTCTTGGACAGCGGCAGCACAGCAACCTTCACCGGCGCCAGGCGGCGATCCAGCTTCAGCACCACGCGGGTATCCGTGCCACCCTTGGCGTTCGGGGCTTCTTCCTCATGGTAGGCGTCGACAAGGAAGGCCATCATCGCACGGCCAAGGCCAGCGGCTGGCTCGATGCAGTACGGCGTCCAGCGCTCGTTTGCTGCCTGGTCGAAGTAGGACAGGTCCTCGCCGGACTTCTCGGAGTGCGTGCGCAGGTCGTAGTCCGTGCGGTTCGCGATGCCCTCGAGCTCGCCCCACTTGGAGCCGGTGAAGTTGTAGGCGTACTCGATGTCGACAGTGCGCTTCGAGTAGTGCGACAGCTTCTCCTTCGGGTGCTCGTACAAGCGCAGATTATCCGGGTTAACGCCCAGGTCGATGTACCACTGCAGGCGGTTATCAATCCAGTACTGGTGCCATTCTTCGTCCTCACCCGGCTTGACGAAGAACTCCATCTCCATCTGCTCAAACTCGCGGGTACGGAAAATGAAGTTGCCCGGCGTGATCTCGTTGCGGAAGGACTTACCAATGTTGGCGATGCCGAACGGCGGCTTCAGACGCGCGGACGTCATCACATTCTTAAAGTTCACGAAGATGCCCTGCGCCGTCTCCGGGCGCATGTAGTGCAGGCCCTCCTTGTCGTCGACCGGGCCGAGGTACGTCTTCATCAGACCCGAGAACTCACGCGGCTCAGTCCAGTTGCCCGGCTGGCCCGTCTCCGGGTCCTTGATGTCAGCCAAACCGTTTACTGGTGGGTGGCCGTGCTTCTCCTCGTAGGCCTCCAGCAGGTGGTCAGCACGGTAGCGCTTGTTGGTGTACAGCGACTCCACCAGCGGGTCCGTGAACACCTCCACGTGGCCCGAAGCCTCCCACACCTGACGCGGCAGAATAATCGACGTATCCACGCCGACCGTGTCCTTCCTGGACTGCACCATGTGCTTCCACCACTGGCGCTTAATGTTTTCCTTCAGCTCGACACCGAGCGGACCGTAGTCCCATGCAGAACGCGTACCGCCGTAAATTTCACCGGCCGGGTACACAAGGCCACGGCGCTTGCAAAGGTTAACAACGGTATCGATCTTGCTGGCTGACATGAACACTCCTCATATATGGGTGATGCAAAAACTACCCGCTTAGTGTAGCCAATCCCCCAGACACTTAGCATCTGCCCCACCACTTTGGCGCCGTCCGCTACTCTGGGACGCACTATGCCAAGCTCGAATAACCCCGTCAGGAAACTCGGCCCGCGCATGACCCGCCAGCGCCAGGCCGTCGTGGACGCGCTGAAAGACATTGACAAGTTCAGCCCCGCCAAAGACATCCACGCAGCGCTGGTCGACCGCAACGAGCAAGTCGGGCTCACCACCGTCTACCGCACATTGCAGGGGCTCGCGGAAATCGGCGCCGTCGACGTCATCCAAAGCCCAGAGGGCGAAACCCTCTACCGGCACTGCCTCACCGAGCACCACCACCATCACCTCGTGTGCGTCAAGTGCGGCACCAGCGAGGAGATCGAAGGTGGCCCCGTCGAGTCCTGGGCTGAGGCCACCGCCAAAGAGCACGGCTTCACGCTCGTCGCCCACGAGGCCGAAATCTACGGCATCTGCAGCGCCTGCCAGGCCTAATCAAACTTATCGACGGCCCCTCCGAACCTCCTGTCCCGCTTCGCATACTCGTAGACGGCGTCGAACATGTCGTCCTTGGTGAAGTCCGGGAAGAGCTTGTCCTGGTAGACCATTTCCGCGTACGCCGACTGCCACAGCAAAAAGTTCGACGTCCGCTTCTCCCCACTCGGCCGCAAAAACAGGTCCACGTCCGGCATATCCGGGCGATACATATACTTCGCGAACGTCTTCTCCGTAATATCCCCAGGCGCAATCTTGCCGTCCCGGGCGTCCTTGGCCAGCTGGCGGGCGCCGTCGATAATCTCGGCGCGACCACCGTAATTAATGCACATCGCGAGCGTCAGACCCGTGTTGTCCTGCGTGAGCTCCTCGGCGGCCTCGAGCTCGCGAAGCACCGAGCGCCACAGCCGCGGGCGGCGCCCCGCCCACACGATGCGCACGTTCTTCTCGTGCAGCTCCTCGCGCTGGCGGTGCAACACATCGCGCGAAAAGCCCATGATGAACCGCACCTCCGAGGCCGCGCGGCGCCAGTTCTCCGTCGAGAACGCGTACGCCGACAGCCACTCCACCGACCCCATCTCAATGCAGGCATCCACGCAGTCCAGCAGCACCGCCTCACCACGCTTGTGGCCCTCGGTGCGCTTCATGCCGCGCTCCTGCGCCCACCTGCCGTTACCGTCCATCACCAACGCGATATGACGAGGAATAAACTCCGGGGAAATCTGCGGTCTGCTCATGGGAAACATTATGCCTGCTTCATCACTCGCAAACTTGTTAACCCCGCCCCCAAATAAAACTGCAGGTGAGCAGACGTCGCCCGGTGCACCTGCTCCGCGAACTCCTCCGAACACACATGGTCATGCTCCAACAGCCACATCGAATGCAGCACCTCCGGGTCCACATCCATCGCCCCCGGCGGCCTGCACAGCGTGCACACCGCGCCGCCAGCCGCCGCGTGAAACGCCTTATGCGGCCCCGGCGCCTGACAGTTCGCGCAGTTAAACAGGCTCATCTTCCAGCCCGCGTGCGCCGCCGCCTTCAACAAAAACGCGTCCAGCACCAAGCTCGGGTGCGTCGGCGACTGCAGACGCTCAAAGCCCTCCTGCAGCAGCGCAAATAACTCCGGATCCTCCTGGTCAAAGGACAGCTTCTCCGCAGCCTCCAACATCGCGCAACCCGCCGCGTACCTATCGAAGTCATCAATGATCGCGTGACCATAAAACGCGACGGTATCGGCGCTAGTGATCGTCGATAAGCCTCTGCCCGGATAAACCTGCACATCCACCTCGACGAACGGCTGCAAGCGCGACCCGAACCGCGACCGCGCCTTGCGCACCCCCTTCGCCACACCCCGCACCAAGCCATGATCGCGCGTCAACAACACAACAACGCGATCCGCCTCCCCGAAATCGTACGTGCGCACCACAAACGCACGATCACGCCACGACGGCCTCCCCGCGCCGCGACCTCTCCTAGAAGCCAAGACGCCCCAACGCCTTCGGGTCCTCCTGCCAATTCTTCAACACCTTCAAACGCACATCCAGGTACACGTTCTGACCCACAAGCTCCATAATCTGCTTCCGCGAACGGTGCACAATCCCGCTCAAACGACGCCCACCAGGCCCCTCAATAATCCGCTTCTGGCCCGGGCGCTCCAAAAACATCACCGCGTAAATCATCATCCGATCCGGACGCTCCGGATCCGGATGCATCTCATCAATCTGCACCGCCACCGAGTGCGGCAACTCCTCACGCAGCCCACTCAGCGCCTCCTCACGGATCAACTCCTCAATCCGCGCCTCAACGCCCTCATCCGTCACCTGATCAACCGGATAAAACCGCGGGCCCTCCGGAAGCTTGCTCACCAACACATCCATCAGCACGTCCAGCTGCACCCGGTCCTTCGCAGACACCGGCACCAACTCCACGTCCTGCCCCAGATACTCGTGCATCTCCAACAGACGCTCCCCCACCACGTCCTTCGGCACCTTATCCAACTTCGTCACGATGCCCACGATCGGCGTCTTCGGCTTCGCCGCCCGAATCTCCTCCAAAATGTAGCGATCCCCCGGCCCCAACTTCTCATCCGCAGGCACCGTAAACCCAATCACGTCCACATCCTGGTACGTATCCTTCACGATCTCATTCAGCCGCTGCCCCAACAACGTCCGCGGCCGGTGCACCCCCGGCGTATCCACCACAATCACCTGCGCATCCTCCCGATTCACCACCCCACGAATCGGCCGACGCGTCGTCTCCGGCTGATCCGCCATAATCGCGATCTTCTCGCCCACCAACGCATTCATCAGCGTCGACTTGCCCGTATTCGGCCTGCCCACAAAACTCACAAAGCCCGACCGAAACCCCTCCGGGGTCTGCGTGAAGCCGGCGTAGTCGGGAGTGCTCGCGTTTGCGTCTGCTGGTGCGTTGGACAGATCTGGGAACTCCGGGAAGTTTTCGCTCATGGTGCAGAAGTCTACCCTGCGCGGTTGGCAGTACGGTGTTGTCGCTGTTTTAGCTCGGGCCGTTTTCGTTTCGTTTTAGCTCCGGTGGAGGTGTTAAAGGAGTGAGCGACGCTGGTCGCTGAAAATCAGCCCGGCAGGGTGAAAAAGCGCGACCTGCATCGCACGCTTCTAAGCGCACGCTTTTAGCAATTTGGGGTGCGCTGGAGGCAAGTTGTAGCGCTGCTGGGTGTCTACGACGGTGCGGAAATGGCGTGCTGCCATCTGAATTCGCGTGACTCTCGTGCCGCTTTCACTCCGGTGGAGGTGTTAAAGGAGTGCGACGCTGGTCGCTGAAAATCGGCCCGGCAGGGTGAAAACACGCGACCTGCATCGCACGCTTCTAAGCGCACGCTTTTAGCAAAATGAGCGGGAAAACGGGCGCAATTTGAGCGCGAAAGCGGCGCGAAACAGGTTGCGAAAGCGGCGCAAAACGGGCGCGAAACACGTGGCGAAAACCAGAGCGAAACGTGGAACGAAACGGACGCGAGCTACCGGCGGGCGCGGTTCAGGGCGGAGTGGACCGTCGATAAGAAAGAGGCGGGGTTGCCTTCGACATCAGTGGGCGAAAAGCGGACCAACTCGTAGCCGAGATTGCGCAAGGTATCAGCGCGGCGTTTCTCCTTCAGCAGCACATCTGCCGTATCCACGTCGGGGCCAATGTACTTCATGTTCCCATCGATTTCGATGATCAGTGCGTTTTCCACGAGAAGGTCTACACGGTAGCGCGTCGAGTCTATCCATACGTTGGACAACACGTTCCTGAAGCCCGCGTCTAATAGCACTGCTCTGGTATAGGACTCCGGCGCAGACTCCGGACCGAGCACCGCATACTGAACAGCCTTCCGAGCTGCCCCAATCCCATGAAACTGGGGAGTCGTGCGCATTAAATACTGCAGCTGTGGCGCGATGAGCGTGCGCGAATAGAGCAGCCAGTCCGCGGCTACGAGTGCGTGCTTGAACCCTGCCTCGCGGGCAATCTCCAAAAAGGTCCGGTACGGAGTTGTTGTGCTCAGATGCTGGCCTTGCACCACCTCATCCGGCCGAAATCGCGACCGCACGTAGCGTACATCCGGCTGCCGAGTCGGCTTCGGCGGCGGGTTGTGCGTCAACATCGAGACCTGCGGCATCGGCTGATTGACCGTCCACATCCCCAGCAGGTGCGCCGCCGCCCGCCCCGTCACCACCGCAGTCTGCGCAACCGCACCGACAGCGAAGCTCCGCGCCCAGTCACGCTGGTACTGCGGGACCTCCTCAATTATCGACGCCGGCACCGCCACCCCCGACGACAACCTCACTAACTCGCCAGAGTCCAAGCGCTCCCGCACCTCTCTACTCACATTCACGCAGCTCCGAACGTCAACGAACTCTGAGCGCAACCGTGTTTTCCAGTCCCCCGTATCCATGCGCCTCATTGTGGCAGGTATGTGGTCACCGGCGCCAGGGTTTTTCGGCTTTGCACACCATGGTGTGCATCCGGGGGCACCCGACCTGGCCGCGAGCGCTGCCTCGAAAACGCCTCAAATACCACCTCGAAAACGTTCCGGTGGAGGTATTAAAAGCGTGCGACGCTGGTCGCCGAGAATCGGCCCGGCAGGATGAAAACACGCGACCTGCATCGCACGCTTCTAAGCGCACGCTTTGAGCAAAACGGGCGCGAAAACGGGCGCAAATTAAAGGCAGTTGCGACCCTGCTTTGGCCAAAAACGAGCTGTTTACAGTACTTTCTCCTGCAGTTTTCGCCCCGGTGGAGGTATTAAAAGCGTGCGACGCTGGTCGCCGAGAATCGGCCCGGCAGGATGAAAACACGCGACCTGCATC